>JAAUPO010000084.1 GCA_012033095.1 Synechococcaceae cyanobacterium RL_1_2
AATGGTTCGCTTCAGGGATTTATCCCTTAAAAATAGCCCATTAGAGGGGGACAAGCTACCTCTATCATTTATACAACAACGGATTTCAGCGATTAAATTATCAGAACAATAAAACGGCTTTTTCTACATCATGACTTCCGTATCAATGGCAAAATCATTGGAAAGGCTTATTTTTCGTTAGTCAAATAATTGTGAGGAGAATATCCCATCTTCATTCTTAACACAAATCAAATACTACAGTTGTTGTTATACAAGGGTTTGATGCCTGTTGTCCCCTTTTAAGAAATAGCCCTTAACCCGAACTGAGGTTAAATATAGTCTTTTTGCATAATTACGGGAAACAAATAGAGCTGAAAGCACTCCATCGCAAGATATAGCCATCCCACACTAAATTAAATTGACTATAGCTTGTGGCAATTGAGTACATTGAAAGCCAAGTCTAGTAAGGATCTTCATGCCATGACCTAGTGAAAACTGCTATAGCTCAATATCTCAACTCTTTATTGGCAATGGCATTAACGCCCTGAATAGCAGCTTCAACTTCATTCTTACTATCCTTATTCTGGGCCTATCACTCCGGCAATGTTAAGAAATGTGTAATGATAGGAGTTATTCTTCATAGATTAGATGGTTTTACTCCTCAATCTACAAGTTATTTAGCTGTCATATTAACAATAATTTCTGAATGTAGTTTATGCGTGATCACTCTGGTTGGTCTCTAGAAGGAAGGGATCCTGAGGAAATTCGTAAATTAATGCCATGGTGGAGATGGTTTTACGAGCATTATTTCCACGTTACTTCTAGTGGCTGGGAACACCTTGACCCCGATCGCGCTACCCTGATTGTGGGCTCCCATAATGGTGGTTTAGCCGCTCCAGATATGATCATGTTTATGTATGACTGGTTTAAACATTTTGGTGTGGAGAAACCAGCCTATGGTTTAGTACACCCTTACATGTGGAAATTTTATCGTTGGTTAGCCGACTCCTCCGTTAAAACCGGGGGCATTGTGGCCCACCCCACCATGGGCATTAAATCCTTAGAAGCGGGTTATCCGACCCTAGTTTATCCGGGGGGAGCGCAGGATGTGTTCAGACCCTATTGGGATCGTCATAAAATTAATTTTGCTGGCCGCCGTGGTTTTATTAAGCTCGCCCTGCGGCAAGGGGTTCCCATCGTACCAGTTATTTCCACTGGGGCCCATGAAACAATTATTGTGTTAGCGGAGTTTGCGGATTGGATTCGGCAATTACAACAACTAACGAAGCCCCCAGCTCCCTTTAATTTTGACCCTCAAGTATTTCCTATTTACCTCGGTTTACCCTGGGGGATAGGCATTGGCCCCCTACTCAATTGGCCGGCACCCAATAAAATCACCTTGAGGATTTGTCCCCCTATCACCTTTAATCGCGTTGGCCGGGATGCTAGTCGCGATCGCGCCTACGTTGATGAGTGTTATTACATCGTTAAACATGCGATGCAAAAGAGCTTGATCAATTAGTCGCAGAAACGAGCAGAAGCTAAGGATATCGCGATCGCTTAAAAACTTAAAAACTTAGGGTCTGTCATTATTTAAACCTGAAACTTTTCTTGGCTAAGGATTTCAGTTTAAAACTATACTTTCTGAATACTTTCTGAACCTGGCTCAGAATCAACGTTTTAATGCTAATTGATGACACTCCCTAAAAATATTTTAGATTTTAATGATGTTTTAATCATGTTTAAAATTATTTTTCCCATCACCCATATCCCATTACCCATCACCCATAACTTTATAACCCTAAACCCTAACTATGACTATTCCTCCCTGGTTAACTATTGGCCTAGCCACCGTCGCGATCGGGGTAGGTTTTACAAGGTTATTTCCTAGCGATTTAAAATGGTTCAATCGCCAAAAACGACCTAAATGGTTAACCTTTGAGGGGCTAATTCCCTTGATTTGGATCACTATTTTTATTTGTGGGGCTTGGTCTGCTTATGCTGTGTGGGAAAGTACCCCTAATCAAAATAATCGTTGGTTATTCATGGCGGGTTACGCTTGCTTAGAAATGTTGGTGTTAGCCTATACACCGGTTATGACAAAGCTCAGAAGTTTAACCGTCGGGGCGATCGTGGGTTTGGTCGGTTGGATTTGGGGTTTAGGTTTAGCGATCGCGGTGGCCCAATCATCCTGGGTGGCGTTGGGTTTATTAATCCCATTTTTACTCTGGAGTCCTGTCGGGACGATCGTTACCTGGGAAATGGCCAAAATTAATCGTCTGTAAAAGAGCCTTAATCGTTGTTAGTCGTTAAATAGCTGATGACACAAACATAGATAATCTGGTTTCTCCTTTGCCCAAGGGGATGGGGGAGGATCATGGTACTTCACCTGATAAAAACCGCTATGTCCTTAACACCGTAGTTTTCTTAGAGATACAAGACCAATCCCCAAGCCTAGCTAAACTTATTTAAGATCAAATTCATTTAGTATGGGAAAATAGGTAGTGCTAAAGGTGTAAGTATATTTAGACCCAGGATAATTGATTATCAAGGGATTTAATCTTTCTGATCCTTACTTGTATAGGACTACCGAAAATAATCTTTATCCCAATTGTTGTTGATATTAATGGCTGCAACAATTGCCTTGTCCTACTGGGCGGATTTAGGATAATATCACCTTTTTTATGTGGTGGAGATCACACTATCAGGGACAATCCTATCCTATCAATAGGATCCATAGCTAAATTCTAAAATTAGCAAGAATGCACTAAATTTAGGGCAAATCCCCTAGCAAATTTGTTATGGTGATTTCACCAACGAAAATAGTGCTGATTGTAGAAGTTTAACTATGGCTTTCAAGTTAAGCTTAGTACAACCAAGATGGGGATCTTAAGGAAAAGACTAAAAGATAACCATCCCTTAGGATAGAATTTGAGTTTAAGCACTTAATCGCGGATACACACTTTAGGGCATCCCAACCAAGCAACACCATGACCAGTCGGTATAGACCATACGAAGGTATTCGTCAAATGACTTTCAAGGCCGGAGAATGTATCTTCGAGGAAGGGGATGCCCGTAGTTTTGCTTATATTATTGAAGAAGGGGAAATCGAGATCTGGCGGGAAACAGACGGTAACCGGGTAGTACTTAACGTACTTAAAAGTGGGAGCATGTTTGGAGAGTTAGCTTTAGTGGATGCCCAACCGCGATCGGCTTCGGCTTCGGCCCGTACCGATAGTATTTTAACCCTTGTTACTCAAGAGCAAGTTAATAACCGCATTGAATCATCTGATCCGATTCTAAGAATGTTATTACTGGTGGTGATGCGTTATTTTCGAGCGGAGATTGATCGCATCCGTCCCCAAAATAAAAATAGTGAAAGTACCCTCGATCCCAAAATCAACAACAATCTCCACCTGGGTAGTCACCTAAGCCCCCAGGATTTAGAACATCGCATTTCCGAAGCAGTGGAAATGATTCGGATGGAAAGCGAACTCCAAACAGCGATCCATGAAGGACAATTTCGCCTAGTGTATCAGCCGATCATTAATCTTGAAACGACTGAAATTGCAGGTTTTGAGGCTTTGATTCGTTGGCAAAGTCCTTCCCGTGGGTTTATCCGTCCTGATTTGTTTATTCCCCTCGCCGAATCAACCTCTTTGATTATCCCGATCGGGCAATGGATCATGCGCCAAGCATTGGACGATCTCAAAAAAATTCAAACTGCTGGCCATGACAATTTATTCATGAGTTTAAATATTGCTAGCCGCCAGATTGAAGATAAAAATTTCATTTCTGATTTATTACAAGAAGTAGATCGTGTCGGAGTGAAGCCAGCCCAAGTCAAACTTGAAATTATTGAAAGAAGTTTATTTGATCTGAATGTGTCCTTACCTTGGGTGCATCAATGTCGAGAAATTGGTTTTCCCATTGTGTTAGATGATTTTGGGACGGGTTACTCTAGTTTGCAATATCTCAATCAATATAACCTGGATACGATTAAGGTCGATCGCTCCTTTGTGATGCAGATGAAAGATAGTAAAAGCAGTGCTAATATTTGCCGCACGATCGTGGACTTATCTAAATACCTAGACATGACGGCCGTAGCCGAAGGCATTGAAGAAAAAAGCCACGTGGATCTGCTCAAGGAAATGGGCTGTGGCTATGGCCAAGGTTACTATTTTGCTAAACCGGCCAACATTGAAGAATGCTTGAAACTATTTTAATTAAGAAGCCTTGTTAATGCCTTTTTAATTAAGAAGCCTTCAATTCCCTTCATGATTAGTGTGGGATGACATCATTGTTCCACTGGCAGGGCAGTAACGATCGCTTCTATCAGTTTACCCACAGGAATTAAAGTGAGTCCTAGATCCGTTTCTACCTTTTGGCCCTTCGGGATAATTACCCGTTCAAATCCTAATTTTGCTGCTTCTTTAATGCGTAAATCCAGTTGACTCACCGGCCGAACCTGGCCCCCTAATCCAATTTCACCGATCAACACCGTGCCACGATCAATAATGCGATCGCGAAAACTGGCCACTAACGCAACGGCCATCCCTAAATCAACGGCGGGTTCAGCGACGGTTAACCCTCCCACCGAAGACACGTAGGCATCTAATTTCGAGAGGGGAATACCCACCCGCTTTTCTAACACAGCTAAAATTTGTTGTAATCGACTGTAATCAACTCCGGTGGTAGAACGGCGTGGGGAAGGATAGCTAGTGGTACTCACTAAAGCTTGGATTTCTACCAACAGAGGGCGAGTTCCTTCACAGGCCACCACCGTAGCCACACCGGAGGACGGATCTTCCCGATTACCTAAAAATAATTCCGAGGGGTTATCAATTTCGGTTAATCCTTGGGCTAACATTTCAAAAATGCCGATCTCATGGGTGGCTCCAAAGCGATTTTTAACCGATCGCAGTAACCGGTGAGAAGCATAGCGATCCCCCTCAAAATAAAGCACCGTATCTACTAAGTGCTCTAAGACCCGTGGCCCCGCGATCATGCCCTCCTTCGTGACATGGCCTACGATCAGTAACGTAATATTTTCCCGTTTTGCTAACTGCATTAAGGCACTGGTGCACTCCCTTACCTGGGCAACGGAACCAGGAGCTGATCCCAATTCTGAGTAATATAATGCTTGAATACTATCAATAACAGCCACTTGGGGTTTGAGGTTAATTAGCTCCTGTAGAATCAGTTCTAAATTAATTTCTGCCAAAATGTATAAATTATCGGCAATGGTGGGGGCTAAACGCCGCGATCGTAGTTTGACCTGCTGGGCTGATTCTTCGGCGGCCACATACAGAATCCGGGGTAATTTTTCGGCTAGTAAATGGGTGGTCTGTAGCAATAGGGTTGATTTCCCGATGCCCGGATCACCACCAATTAATACCAAAGAACCAGGCACTAATCCCCCCCCTAAGACTCGATCAAACTCCCCATAACCAGAGGGGAAACGCACTTGTTGATCATCGCTAATCTCATTCAGAGGGTAAGAGGCGATGGGGAAAGGATCATGATTGGCATTTTTTTGAAAGGTGGCAACCTGGGCGATCGCTCTAGGGGTGGTTGATTTCGAGCTGCGATCGGGATTAATCTGTTCCACGAGGGTATCAAACAGATGGCAACTAGTACATTTGCCAAACCATTGACGATGTTCTGCCCCACATTCTTGACAAATAAATAGATTTTTGATTTTGGCCATAACGTCAATTACCGTAAAGATTTAAAAAAAGATAAATTTTTCTAAAGATTTTTGAAGATCGGGCCACAATAAGAACACAGTAAAAGCCAATTATATTTTTTTGAAAACCTTTACTGAGCTTAAGGTTGACTTTATTCAACTAAATCGAGTGAAGGTGTACCCATTCCCCCCAGGAATTGAGTTTCAAGCCTTCCCTAATTAGTGATTAACTTAAATTAATACATTTAACTTTATAATTAGTTGTTACATACAGAATCTAAGGAGTGAGTCAGTCCGTTGGAAACCAAGAAAGAACGAATTCTCGTTGTTGATGACGAAGCTAGCATCCGTCGTATCTTAGAAACCCGTCTTTCCATGATTGGTTACGATGTAGTAACAGCAGCGGATGGGGAAGAAGCGATCGAGACGTTCCATCATACTGCCCCTGATTTAGTCGTACTAGACGTAATGATGCCCAAACTGGATGGCTATGGGGTTTGTCAGGAATTACGCAAAGAATCTGATATTCCGATCATTATGTTAACTGCCCTAGGGGATGTGGCCGATCGCATTACCGGTTTAGAGTTAGGGGCTGATGATTATGTGGTTAAACCTTTCTCCCCTAAGGAATTAGAAGCTCGCATTCGTTCTGTGCTCCGTCGCATCGATAAAGAAGGAGCCCCCGGTATTCCTAGTTCTGGTGTGATTCAAATCGGTTCAATTCGCATCGATACTAATAAACGCCAAGTCTATAAAGGGGATGAGCGTATTCGCCTTACGGGCATGGAATTTAGTCTGTTGGAACTCCTTGTTAGTAAATCAGGTGATCCCTTTTCCCGTTCTGATATTCTCCAAGAAGTATGGGGCTATACCCCTGAACGCCATGTGGATACAAGGGTGGTGGATGTTCATATTTCCCGGTTACGGGCTAAGCTAGAGGACGACCCCTCCAATCCTGAGTTGATTTTGACGGCGAGGGGAACTGGCTACCTTTTTCAACGTATTTTAGAGCCTAAGGACGATTAGATCTTTACTACCCCGATAAACCAACCATGGCGGATCAAAGCTCATCCCAGTTTATTAAGCGTTTACCGTTAATAGTGGGGGCGATCGGGGGTACGGTGCTGTTTCTCAATCGTCTTACTACCCCGGATTTAACTAATGCCCAATCGAGATCGGATGCTGTGGGCATTATTTTAAGTGCATTATTAATTTTAGTAAGTTTGTTGTGGGAACAAATCCAGCCCCTCCCTCCGGATCAAGTGGTGTTAAGCGGCAAGGAAGTATTTGTGTTAACCCCAGACCTGCCGGAGCCGATACAAAAGGAGTTGGCCTGGGCTAGTCGACTCATTCTCACCAATACGGTCACGAAGAGTTTGTTAGTGCACTATCAACATCAAACCTTACTGCGCCGGGGGATTTTTCCTGAAGACGATCGCCTATTTCAGCCTGGGGCGATCGTGACCAAGGTGTTACAGGATCAAAAACCTATTTATTTAGTGGATCTGAAGCTTTATCCGGGTCGTGTTGAATTTAACTATTTACCAGAGGAAATTCAGGGTTTAATCTGCCATCCCCTAGGTAAAGAAGGGGTCTTAATTATGGCGGCCAATGCCCCCCGCAGCTACACTAAACAGGATGAAGCTTGGCTTGCTGCGATCGCTGACAAACTCACCGATACCCTTACTGCTAGTTAATCCGAGATCAATCTTGCTCAATCTTTACTCATCGTAGTCACCATGATTACTCAGGGGAGATTAATCCCAAAGTGGCTTGAATCGGCATCCTATGAATTTGTAAAAAGACGATATAACTATATAGTAGCCATAGCATGAAGATCCTTACTAGACTTGGCTTTCAATGTAATCAATTTCCACAAGCTATTTGGGATTGCTATATAGCAGGGATTTCACAATTTTATCCTCTGTCCTATTTTATGAAATTGGTCTTAGAGGGGGACAAGCTACTTCTATCGTTTATATAACAATGGTTTCAGCGATTAAATGATCAGAACAATAAAACTGCTTTTTCTACATCATGACTTCCGTATCAATGGCAAAATCTTTGGAAAGGCTTATTTTTCGTTAGTCAAATAATTGTGAGGACAATATCCCATCTTCATTCTCAACACAAATCAAATACTACAGTTGTTGTTATACAAGG
>JAAUPO010000085.1 GCA_012033095.1 Synechococcaceae cyanobacterium RL_1_2
GCCGTGGGTATTTTCCGTCGGAAACCCAGGCAAGCCCCCCGGCACACATGGCCAAATTTCATGGCAATGGAGGCATCACTGCCAAAGCCCTGAATAATTGCCCGTTGCACCGGTACCCCGCTCTCTGCCGCTACTTGCACCAACTCACCATTTAAGCGTTCATCATAGAGGCCGTAACCATCTTGGGACAAAATGACCGGCGCGGCCCCAGGCTCAATAGCGTACTCCTGGGAGAGAGGAATAATTTCTAACGCAATCAAAGCATCTAAACTTTGGTTTTGGCTAAAATATAAAGCCCCCAAAGCCCCTACTTCTTCCTGGGTAGATGCCACTAGATGCACCGTGGGCACGGGATTTTTTAGCTGTTCGGCTAACAACAATAAAATAGCGAGGGAAGCCTTATTATCAAGGGTGTAACCACCAATATGATCCTTGAGTCTTAGGGGCCGTTTACGATGTTTCCCGATCACCACCCGACTACCGGCCCTAACCCCAGCTTGTTCTAGGTCAGCTTGAGAAAGGAGGGTCTCAATCCAAGTTTGTTCCCACAGTAAGGGTTGATCCATTTGTTGGGATTTCTGGGGAGAACTATGGGATACATGGCGGGAACCAAAGGATAAAATTCCGCTCACGGTTGCCCGATCGCCGAGAATATCCACGACTCCTTCCCCATATACCCACGGGTAAGATCCCCCTAAACGATTAATTTTAATTTGGCCGCGATCGTTGTATTGATGCACCATCATTCCAATTTCATCCTTATGACCAGTGATGGCAATGGCGCGATCGCTCTGTTGGCCGGGGATGGTCACGATGATATTACCAATTTTATCTTGGTACGCTTCAACCCCCAGGGCTTGGTATCGCTGCAATAAAAACCGATCTATCTCCTGCTCCCACCCACTGGGGGAGTGGCACAAAATTAATTGTTCAATCAAGTTAAATAGGCCATCGTATTCCATCAAATTAGTGGGGGAAAGAGTAAGAACAGTAGAGTGAAAGAAGTTAATGCCTGGCTAGGGTAGGACAGTCCTATCTCCCCAGCGTCAACCCCATAAAGACCTTAACCGTCATCGGGATGATCGCGAGCTGAGCAATGAATAATCAATAATGTTATTTGTTATTAAAATTGAGAAACTAATTTCTAGGGATTAATTAAGCAAAAATTTACGTTCAGGACTTACGCAAAAATTTTAATTCTGTCCTGGGAACGAGGATGTTTGGGGACAATCGTTCAAGCAAGTCCCCCAAATTTAGGGGATTTAGGGCTTGTGTGTAAGTCCTAACGTTATTGGCTCTAATTTGTTGTTCAATCAAGGTTGAACGTTTTGGTATAGCAGCCTTAACGAGGTTATAACACAAAGATCCTTACTAGACTTGGCTTTCAATGTACTCAATTGCCACAAGCTATTTAGGATTGCTATAGTCCTATTCAAGTAATGATCATCAAGGGCTAACCGCTTGATAATTAATGATCTCCGTTTTAAATAAGAATATTTAAATATTCTTAATTTAAATATTCTTACACCTTTAGCACGACCAAAGTTTTACTCTTAGCTATTTCCTAGCCCTCACCCTGCTTAAGCTCTACCATGCAACGCATCGCGATCGCCCCTGGCCAAAAAACAGGAAATTTAATTACGTTCAACACCGATCAAACCCATTATCTTTATCGGGTGTTACGGCTAAGGGATAGCGATCGTGTCAGTGTATTTGATGGTTCAGGTCAGTTATGGGTGGTGGGCTTACAGGGTAACCAAGGCCATATTCTCGATAACTTAACCCCAAACAATGAATTACCGGCCCAGGTTTGTTTAATGGTGGCCCTCACCAAGGGCAATGGGTTTGAAGATGTGGTGCGATGTTGCACTGAGTTAGGGGTGGCTGAAATTATGCCAGTAATTAGCGATCGCTGTGTGGCAAAACCCAATCCGAAACGCCTAGATCGATGGCAACGGATTGCGACGGAAGCAGCCGAACAATCGGAACGGGTCAAAATTCCCATTATTCATCCCCTGCGATCGTGGTCAGCAAGTTTAAGTGAAGTTCAAACCTATCAAGTAAAACTGATCGCCTCGGCCCGATATCGAGAAAAATCCTTGATCGCCCATCTAACTTCCTGGGCAAATTTAGGGGATCAAACCATCGCGATCGCCACCGGCCCAGAAGGAGGTTGGACTCCCACAGAAATTGATCACGCCCTCACCCAAAATTTTCAAGAAGTAGCCCTCGGCTCCCGCATTCTTAGGGCCGTTACCGCCCCGATCGCGACCATGGCAGTAATTAGCAATCTATTAGAAGCATAATTACAAAAAGTCACCAGCTATAACCGTAGTCAAAGCAGTTATAGTCAATTGGACTTCTTATGGGATTTTTGCCCCTTGCCATAGGATAATTTCAGCTCTATGTATTTCCCATAATTATTCCAAAAGACTATAGCTTTTATTGGGGCCACCCCATCGTCCTCAGACCATGTAAGTTAAGGGGGCCCGATCGCGGAAAATAGCTAGGATCGAAAAATAATTTAATTGCAGATCCGGGTATCGCTCTAGGTTTTGGTAAATTTTTTGCTCTGGAAAAGTGGCCCGTTCGATGATGAGCGATCGCGTCAGTAAATTTTTTTCCTTTAATAATTGCCAGACTGTGCCGTAACTAGAAGCCACTTTCATTAAAATAACCACCTCCGCTTGGGTTAGGGCCTGGGCTAGCTGTTCTCGATGGTAAAGGGTCGGAATGATCAATAGCTTTTCATTCCGTATTGTTAAAGGTTGGGTAAGGATGGAGGCCAATGCCATGGGCGAACAAACTCCCCCCACGGTTTCAATGGTGACATCAGGCAGTTGATGTTGGACAGCTTGGGCTAAATAGGTGAAACTACCATAGAAATTAATATCCCCTTCACATAGAAAAGCGATATCTTGCCCCCGTTGAAGATAGGGGATTAACTCCCTAGCCCCATCTTTCCAAGCCTGGTGTAGCACCTCCATCTCTAGAACATAGGGAAAGTGGAGCTCTAGTTGGACTTGATGGGGCTGAAAATATTGCTGGGCAATCCGTTGGGCCATGCCTAATCGGCCTTTAATCCCCTGGGGAAAACTAATAACGGGGCTAGCCTGTAAAATTTTGAGGGCTTTGAGGGTAATTAATTCGGGATCCCCAGGCCCCACACTCAGACCATAGAGTTTGCCAAGGGGCGGGGTCATGAATGGTACCAAATGCGCTCAATTTCTTGGGCGATCGCGTTGAGATCTTCCCCTGCTTCAGCTAATACACTGACATGGCCCACTTTACGACCTCGGCGGGTGCTAGGTTTGCCATACCAATGGATATGGTTCCGGGGTTGGAGTTCTAACATATTCAGGCGACGACAATGTTCATCTAAATCATCGGAAAAGCCCAACAGGTTTACCATCAATACCTGGGGAGATTTTAAATCGGTAGATCCCAACGGTAATCCTGCGATCGCTTGGAGTTGGAGGGCAAATTTGAGAAGTCTCCGCCCCATCTAAGGTGTAATGGCCAGAATTGTGGGTACGGGGGGCTAGTTCATTAATTAAGATCCGTCGATCCTTAGTTAAAAACAATTCCATCGCCATAACCCCCACAAATTAGTAGATTAACCACCTGGGTGATCATGGCCTGGATTTGAGTTTGAAGCTCCGGCGCGATCGGGGCTGGGGCAATAACCACCCGACATACTTGATCAATCTGCTGGGTTTCCACTACTGGATAGGTAGCAACTTCCCCTTGATGGTCACGGGCTATCACGATCGCTAATTCCCGTTCAAAGGGAATAAATTCTTCCACTAATAATGCTCTTAGCTCAAATTTCGTTAGGATGGAGGCTAGTTGTTCTTTGTTCTTAACGATAAATGTACCTTGGCCATCATAACCATGGGTACGGGCCTTAAGGACGCAGGGAAAAGTAGGATGGGACTGTTCCGACAATAAACTAAACGTCGGTACGGGTAAATTTAAACTTTGGAGTAATTGCCTTTGATCGTATTTATCGAGCAAGGGAGCCAAACTATCGATGGGGGGATAAAATTTAGTGCCCTGGCGTTCTAAGGATTTCAGACCATCAAGATCAACAAACTCATTCTCAAACGTAATCAGATCTACGCGATCGCTGAGATGTTTAGTTGCTTCCACATCATTGATCGCCCCTAAAATCTTACCTTGAGCCAGTTTAACCGCCGGGTCATCCCCATGGGCCGTCAGTACCCACAAATTAACATCTAGGTGTTTAGCCTCTTGGGCCATCATCAACGCTAATTGGCCACCACCAATTACACCGATCGTTTTCACGGAACTATTCCTCCAAGAAACAAGACTAAGCTTAAAATCAATCAAGCTTGGTCTCTAATTTAATAACAAAAAATTCAGAATTTATCCCAGGGAAAAATCCTACATAACCTAGGGATGTTTGTAAAATAATCCTAACTACTAGGACAAAAGTTGCGCCAAAAAACTGTAAATAGGTCTGAGAGCTTGACTCCGCAAGGATTACATTCGATTTCGCTAGAGTGCTTGTGGGGCAAAGGTTTAAGGTTTTTGTCCTGTAGTTAGGTCTTGACTATTATGGTTATTGACTATAAACATAAGCTCACAACTTATAATTATTATTTGGTTTGCGTCATGTCAGAGCAACAAGCCCCTAAAACATTGAATGGCCTATTTTTAGTCTGGAAAAAGTATCAGCGCAGACCAGAAGTTTAGCCGCTCTGATGAACTGTGAACTAAAATTTATTGCCCATAAATTTAGTAGTAAATATTTCAGACCCCTAGATTACCTACTGAAATTAGGAACTAACCTCAAGGATATTTGGGGGGGGAAACCGGATTTTGTTGTGGCCCAATGTCCCCCCACCTTTAGTGCGTTGCCGGCACTAATCACTAACACGCCCTATGTGATAGATGCCCATAACCCCCTATTTCAACTACAAATTTGGCAAAAGTTACCCTTAGCCCAAACCATTATTAATCATGCCTTAGCTATCATTGTTCACAATGGGGAAATGTTTGATTTGGTGAAGGGGTTGTATCCTGGGGCTAAGTTATTTACGATCGCCGATCCCATCCAGGAGATCGCGCCGGTTGATCCACCGGTAAGAATCAAGGATCAAATTTTAGTGATTGCCTCCTTTGATCCCTGGGATGAGCCGGTGGGTTTGTTATTGGAGACCATGGCTAAATTGCCAGAATATAATTTTGTGATTACGGCGGATATCAATAAAGTTACCCCAGAGATCGGAGCTAAATTAAAAGCGTTAGCTAACGTTAAGCTCACCGGGTTTTTAGCCACGGAGGAATACCATCGGGTATTGTGTTCTACGCTTTAGCTGACCTTAGTTGTTGACCACCAGTGAAGGCACTCAACCCAGTGGGGCCTGTGAAGCTCTGTCTTCCAATACTCAACTAGTGATTAGTCGCACCTCCTTAATTGAAAAGCTATTTGGGGACTGGGCGATATTGGTGGATAATTCCTCCGACGCGATCGCCACAGCCATTCGGGGTTTAACGTTGCAACAATTGGATTTAGCAGCCTACCGTGAACAATGGAATGTTGGGGTTAAACAGGAAGTGGGCAACCTGTTACAGTTGATTAGGGAAACCCACCTTAGACTTAGAGGTTAAATCCTCATCTGATCGCCCCAAAAATTGGGTAGTGCTAAAGCTGTAAGGATATTTAGACCCAGGATAATTGATTATCAAGGGGTTTAATCTTCCTGATCCTTACTTGTATCGGACTACCAAAAATTGTTATAGCCAGCTTTATTTCCAATGGAATGACCATAGTCTGCGCCACCAGGGGATGGGTTTATCGTCGAGATAATCTATTTTTTGATTAATGTCTTCTAAATTCCAGCCGGTTAGTTTGGCGACGGTTTGGGCTTCCTTACTTTGGCGATCGCGGGTGGATTGGCGATAACTATTCATTGCCTCTCGACATTCCTTAGAATTATCGCTGGGTTCACTGCGAAACGGTCGATTGATCACGTAACGACCTTGGAAATACTGTTGATTGGAGGTTTCTTGGAATTGAAGATCGGCGGGGAAGCGATCGCGGCTATAGCGCACATGGAGACGGGTTAAAAAGGTATTCGAGGTCGGTCGTTCCCAGGGATTACCACTAATTTGTTCATTGTTCCAAAAGACTCCGGCTTGGCGTAATTCTTCTGGGGTAAGGATCGGCGCGGAACAGGGGTCACAACTCGCCATATCCCAGGCATACTCCAGAAAAGCCACATTGCGATCGTTGGCTTGATAGTCCTTCGCAAACATGGTGCTATAAAAATCCCCAAATTCTTCCTGAACAAATTCCGGCACATTTGCATCGGTGGGAATTCTCACCGTACGGTAATTAGTTAATTCCACCTGGCCATTGGGGGAGAGTAAATATAAAATTAAATCCTGATCCCCTTTGGCATTGACCATCCCTAAACGAATGGGGAGCATCAACTTTGATGATTCATAGGCGATCTGGAGGGGGCGTAATTTTTGAAATTCACCGCGATCGAATTCCTCTAGATTGACTTTCGCCACAAAGAATTTCATCCCATTTTTGAGGTAGGAACTAACAATTTCGTTCGCTCCCGTAGGAATTTTGTAATCATTATCATTGAGCCAATTAATGAGACCGTTAGATTCCTTTGCGCTGAGAATTAAAATGTCATATTCCCCAACGGAAAAACTTTCCTCGATCGTCACACCATAAGCTTCATTTTTAGCCATCGGTGCCGGAGCAGGTGCCGCCCCGTCAGAGGATAGCCTGCCTAATTCTTGCTCATATATTTGCATCGCACAGGGATCGGGGTCAAAATATTCCACTAACCGAGGAGCAGAAAAGTCATCTAAACGGGTCAGGATATTAAGATCCCCCACATTTACCTGATCTTCTTGAATAATGGTGGGTACAGGCACCACCAACGCAAAATCATTGACATCCCCTTCAAAGTCGTTGGCCATGGTGATGACCGTACGATCGCCGTCCCGGGCCAAAATCACTTGGGAGGTTTCGTTATACAGCTTGGTATCCGCTTTAGCTAGATAGAACCCACAAAATGCCCATACTGGCTTCATCAGGGTAAAACTTAACAGGAAAGTTAAGCCCATCACCCCCAAAAGCTTCCAGGGTTGGAAACGGAAATGCTGGATCGGTGGGATCAAGGAACTTACAAACTGTTGGAAGAGTTTGAATGGTACTAATGGTTTGAGTTTAAGCATTTAACGTTCTCTCCATGGCCTGGTGGGGCACAATATCTGTCCAATTAAAGGTGCGCCCATTCCAGTAGCGATCGATCACAATAGTGAGGGGGGACATGATAAATAAAGTCCAGAAAATCGCAGTATTTACATAAAACTGGTATTGCAACACAAAACTAATCACCGCGATCGCGATAGACCACAATAGGCGGCCAGTGCGAGCGTTGGGGATGGAGCGCGGATCGGTCAGCATAAAAAGAGCAAACAACAACAAAGAACCACTCATTAATTGATGGAGCACCACATCGATTTCCCAACCGAGGTAAGCATTGCGCGCAAACGCCAAGGCCCCATAGGTTAAAAAGAAGGCCGCTGACGTTTCAAACCGACCGACTTTTTTCAGGATCATGGCTCCAGTACCCGCAAATACTAATAGATACCACCAATCGTTACCCCATTGCCCAGGGGAAACCCAAGCGTCATGGGTAAAGCTAATGGCACAAATGATGCCAATATTGGCCGGACTTAAAGAAATGCTTTTTATGGTAGCGAAACACAAATTTACTAGCG
>JAAUPO010000086.1 GCA_012033095.1 Synechococcaceae cyanobacterium RL_1_2
AATGTGTTTGAAAGCCCCTTGCCCCCAGTCTGGGGGAAATTACCTAAATTTTAAGCAATAAAGTTCGCTAAATTGGTGGATTTAGGGGGCGACTCCACAACATTTGATACTTTTCAAACACGTTCTTAGGATCAACGTTTTAATGCTAATTGATGACAATCCCTAGATTAAATTCCAAAAAGTTTCCCATAAATTACTTGGTGTTTTTAAGTCCACATTGATTTGTGGCCAGGCGAAAAAACTATAGGAACACAATGCAGTGCCGAACCAAACTAACCACAGGTTTGAACTTATTTGGACTTAGGTTGAGGGCTTTGGCCGTGTCTCCAAGACTGCTTGCCTGTTATCGCTAATCATTTACTCACAATGGTCATTGTTATGAAGATCAATTCCTCCTTTTTGCCTTGGTATCGTTGGCTCAATAGTAACCTTGTGATTAGACTCCTAGAAACGGTACAAGACTTGATCGTTATTTGCCTCTGCGTCGGACTGTTTAGCTTCATGGTGCTTCAGTTGCGGGAGATGGTGCTATCTTTATTACCCCCTTTGCAGTTTCAACCCGTAACTTCAGATATTTTATTTCTTCTGATTTTGGTGGAACTATTCCGTTTGCTCATCATTTATCTCCAAGAGCATCGCGTCTCGATCGGGGTAGCCGTAGAAGTATCCATTGTTTCTGTGTTGAGGGAAGTAATTGTACGGGGGGTTTTAGAGACACCGTGGGTACAAGTGCTAGTTACTTGCATTTTTCTCTTGGTGTTAGGGGCCTTACTGGTGATTCGAGTCTGGTTACCCCCCACCTTTGATGGCATTGATCCAGAAAATTTTATCTCCGCCCGTCACCGCTCACGTCATTCAGAGCCTGTAGGTTTAGATCCCGAAGAGCATGAGGAAAACCCAAATGATACTTATCGCCATCTTGGGCACCGTAGTTTTGAAGTAGAACATGTAGCAGTTAAAGAAGGGTAGCGATCGCTAAAGCCATAGCTGCTAGTTAACCCATTGCTCAAACTCGCTTCATCACCCTAGAAAACTTTATTAATTACAGGACTTACCCAAAAATCTCGATTCTGTCCTGGGAACCATAATGTTTGGGGACAATTGTTCAAGCAAGCCCCCCCAAATTTGGAGGATTTAGGGGGCTTGGGCGTAAGTCCTATTAGCTAAGGATTTCAGTTTAAAACTATATTTTCTGAACCTGGCTCAGGATCAACGTTTTAAGGATAATGGATGACACGCCCTAATTCTTATTAATTCTTAAAATCAATATTGGTAATTGGTAATTGGTAATTTTAAGATTTTTGGTTATAGGGTAGTTGTGCCAACAAGCTCGCCATGGCACAGGTATTAGTAACTCCAGCAAACAACAATCCTCCCCCGACAAATCCACTCAAAAAGAGAAATTTAGGGGATACCGTTGCACCCAAAATTGTGCCAATTAAAACTAAAGAACCCGCAATCATTTGCACTTGGCGCATGATACTAATGGGGGCTTTTTTATTGACCAGGGTAGGCAACTTGACTTGCTTCCATTGGTTCAATCCTCCCTGTAGGTGAATTACTTCCTCATGGCCAGCCTCTAACAATTTACGAGCAGCTTGGCCCGATCGATTACTACTTTGACAACACAACACTAAAATTTTCCTGCTGTATCAGGTAAATTTTCGCTATCTAGTTTAGATAGGGGATGACAGTTGCATCAGGGATTCTTTCCCCCGCAAATTCTGAAATTTCTCTGACATCCATAAGATAGACGCGATCATTATCTAACCATTGCTTGAGGGTCAGGGGATCTACTTCTTTTAATCGCTGAACAGTGGTCATGGCTTATTCTTCGCTATACAGTTATATAGTAATTGGTCGTGATTATATTATAGCGCATCTTTTTGAAGGGTTATTACTAAATCCATCAGAACTCCACCAATCCATTAAAATTAGGAGTTGAAGTAATGCCCAACTAATGCACCTCAACTATGCCTATCCTTAATCTCCATACTTCTACCTCCACCGTTAATCAGTCTTTAAACCTTCACGCGATCAATGAACAACTTGCCCACGCCTCCGCTGCAGAAATTGTTAGTTGGGCTGATCAAACTTTTGGAGAGGGTTTGGTAATGAGTACTAGTTTTGGCATTCAGTCGGCGGTGATGTTGCATTTAGTCACCCAGGTAGTACCCCATATTCCTATCATTGGGTGGACACGGGCTATTTACCTGAAGCCACCTATAAGTTTGCAGAGGAGTTAACCACCCGGCTTAACTTGAATATGAAGGTGTATCAGTCCTCCATCTCCCCAGCAAGGATGGAGGCTCTTTATGGCAAACTTTGGGAGCAAAAAGAACTGGAAGCCCTCAATCAATACGATCGCATTCGTAAAGTGGAACCAATGCAACGGGCATTAAAAGACCTAGGAGCGACGGCGTGGTTAGCAGGTTTACGGAGTAATCAAACGGATCACCGTAAAGGTTTGGGCATTGTCGGCAAACAAGGGAAACAATATAAGGTACATCCCATTTTGACGTGGCACTCCCGCACCATCTATGAATATTTAACTACCCATGACCTGCCCTACCATCCTTACTTTGATTTGGGTTATGTTACCGTCGGGGATTGGCATTCTAGTCGGCCCCTAACCGCTGATGACAGTGATGAGCGGGATACCCGTTTCCACGGTTTAAAACAGGAATGTGGTTTACATTTGCCCTCTACCCCAGAAGAATCCCAAAGTTTAGATTCTAGCTATTTATAATGCTCGCGGCCGTGGAAACACGGGTAATCTTGTCCCCTGGCCTAACTTATCTTCAATACCTTTTTAATCACCCAACTAAATGTTTTTAACGGTTTTGGAGACATGACTTACGCAAAAATTTTGATTCTGTCTTGAGAACCATGATGTTTTGGGACATTTGGGGACAATCGTTCAAGCAAGAAGTCCCCTAACTTTGGAAGATTTAGGGCTTGTGCGTAAGTCCTAGGAGAGTTTAAGATTGCTGAAATTTAATGCCCATGGAAAAAATGTGACTCCTGATAAAAGTTTTAATTAATTCCCTAGAGTTTTTCGGCGTTGCTCAAGGAAAAGATGAAAGTTTAGGGCAAAAATTCTAAGGAAGTGTATTTGGCAAAATTTTTAAAACCGATCCATTTTTATAGTCTTTTGGAATAATTGTGGCAAATAAATAGAGCTGAAATCAGTCTATGGTCAGGAACAAAAATCCCATCCTAAATCCCATTGACTATAAATTCATCCCTACATTAATCAACGCTATTTTGGTAGTCCTATACAAGTAAGGGCTAGGAAGATTAAACCCCTTGATAATCAATTATCCTGGGTCTAAATATCCTTACAGCTTTAGCACTACCGCTATTTTTTTCTAAATCTCACCCTTGACTAAAAATCAAAACTGGGGTGATTTCTTAAGCTAAACAGTGCTAGGAGTGATAACACAGCTAGAGGGAATAAATAGTTCTTGAATGGGTTTATCTAAAATACAATGCCAATGGCAGGTATAAAGATCTGGTTGTTGGATGCCAATGCTGGCGATCGCGGGGGCAGCCGGGAAGGGCCACAGACGATCAAACACGACTTGCTTGGTATGGATTTGGAATTGCAAGAGATAAACTCCTCGTTTCGCCTCCAGGTGTTGCAGCAGTTGGTAACCAAGGTTATACAGAGGTTGGCGAATTACGTCCGGGAGATCTAAAGGTTGACGATAGGAATTGGGCATAAAGTCCTCCTCAATCACTTCCCCATATAAATTTCCCTTGCTAGTGCAGACAATCGGTAGCCAAAAGGTACCTAATTGTTGTTCATCCTGTAATACCCACATCCCTAGTTGGGTCTGTACCCAATGGCGCAATTCATGGATTCTTTGGCAATTTTGAAATAAAGCCTGTTCTTCAAATTCAAAATTATCGGCTAATTTCGGTAATTGGAGGGTTAACGGACACAGGATATCATCCGATCGCAGGGTAAAATTTTTAGTAATTAGGGGAGATACCACCTGATAATCGTGGCCCGTTGCCGCGATCGCTTGGGTAAAAGCAGAAACCATTCTGTCGGCAGAAGGGGAAGAGGCCACAACTTCACCTTGATGATTTAGGTGGGCATTAGCAACAATAATGACTCTAGACATTACCAAAACTAGGAATAGGGTCTTGCAGGGAGTCCATTTGATCGAAGTTAGGTAAACGAATTTGGGCACTGGAGTTAAGGCGGCTACGTACGGCTAGACGGTAACTCACACTTTGTAATTCTGCATGGAGTTGACGGTTTTCCCGTTGGAGTTGCTCCACCTTAGTTTTGATTGGGATCATTCTTTGGGCAAACTTTTCTTTATAAATCTTAGGTAATTCCTGTACCACTTGCTCTAACATCCGGGAGCGATCGCTAAGCTCCTGTACCGATGTCTCAATTGATAAATATCCGTATCCCGATTGGAAATTTGTTCCTGATAAAATTTAACCTGTTCTTCCATTTCTTCCATTTGCTCGCGCAACAACTGGAATTCTTCTTGGTGACTTTGTGTGGCTTCCGGTTGAGGAACATAGCTAGCATTTCCTTTCACCAAACGAAATAATTCCTGGGAAAGTTGCTGCACTAGTTGATCCCTTAGTTCTAGCTCTGACTTTAACCGAGAAACTTCTTGGTTTAAGTTCTGGATTTGCTGCTGTGGTTGACTCACGATAAATAATGACTCCAAAGGTTCGGATTATGCTTCTGAAGACAGCTAACTAATTACTTTTAAGGTTAAGTTAACACAATTTATAGGGAAAATTTTATTTGCCTGGAGGTTTAAATCATTTTTGTTAGAGAATTTAATATATTTTTGCCCTAACGTTCTAAGTGTAGAAAATTTTTGCGAAAAACCCAACTACTAGGGAGTGTCATCAATTAGCATTAAAACGTTGATTCTGAGGCAGGTTCAGCAAGTATAGTTTTAAAAACTGAAATTCTTAGCTAAGAAGAGTTTCAGGTTTAAATGATGACAAACCCTGGATCAGTCCCTTGGCCATGAAGAATTGAATTGTGAGCAAAGGTAGCCCATGGATCTAGTTAGTTAAGTACGCGATCGACTAAATCTGCATAGCCCTTGGCTTGTTTTTCTAGGCTGAATTCCTGTTCTACCTTTGCCCTTGCCTTAAGGGAAAATTGTTGCCGATACTCTGCACTGTTCAGAATCAAATCTATGCCAGTGGCGAGATCATTTGTGTTAAAAGGTTCGGCTAAATAGCCATTTTCCTTATGATCAATCATATCTGGCATCCCACCGATGTTAAAGGCTACACAGGGCGTGCCACTGGCCATGGCTTCAATAATGGTATTGGGCAAGTTATCTTGGGTAGAGGGGAGGATAAATACATCCGCTGCCGCATAAATTAATGACAGGGTAATGTCATCACCAAAGGAGCCAAGGTAATGGCATTTGAATCCTAAATCAGGGGGGTTTAACGGACGGGAAGCACCAAAAATAACTATTTCGACATCATCCTGATGGCCATATTGCTTACTTAATTGCTCGATCGCGGGTTTGAGCAAATGAAAACCTTTCCGGGTATCTTTAGTGGCGATGAGGGAACCAAACAGAATTATTTTTTTATTTTGGGGTAAACCAACAATGGAACGGGCAATTGCTTGATCCGTCGGCTGATAAACGTCTAAATTAAAGCCATTGGGAATTACTTCGATCGGGAGGTGATTAAATAGGGCACTAGCTTGGGCACAACGGGCTAACCATTTACTGGGGGAAACGATCGTGAGGTTTAAGTTTTGCCAAGCCTTAGCTTTGCGTTGCCAGATCCAATGGGATAAATCTTTCTGCTTATGGCTTGTTAATTCTGGACAAGCACCACAAACACTTTCATAGCGATGGCAATCCCCACTGTAATGACAACCGCCAGTAAAAGGGCCACATATCATGTAAAGTCCAAATGATGGGCCGATTAAACTGAGCTAGGGTTTCAATCCGTAAAAAACTATTATTGACCCAATGTAAATTAATGACATCGGGATTAATCTGATCAATGGTTTGGGCTAATTTTTCTGGGAGCCAAGCTGGGGAAAAATAGGATTTTTGTTGGGGATATAGCTTTAATGGTGTTTGACCTAACACTTGCCGAAAACCAAGAATCATTTTGTTAGTACCAGAAACACTGGATTTACCCACCACGGATTCATAATCACTTTGTTTATCCTGCACAAGCATCTGGGAGGCTAAACGATCGCTGTTGCCTAGGCCTTGGTGTAATCTAAATGCCGCCCTTCCCGCACCACCAATCAAATCATTGGCACTAATAATTAAAATTTTTTTCATATGTTTATAATTCAAGGGGCGAGCTTAGGATAACCATGGGCTTAAATCGCGATCGATTAAATCTTGAAGCTTCACAATATCTTCTTTAAAAACCTGTTGTAACTGACGGCGGGAATCTTGGGATAGAGATGACTTACGATAATTGAGCTGTTTAAACTTAGTCGAAATACTTTCCCGTAATGCTTTGGGAAATAGTAATTTTAATGGTTCTTTAATAGGATGACGTTGATTTAAAAACTTTTGTACCCATTGATTCTTCGGAACCCCTGACATGTTATGGCGGCTACCGGTGGAGGGAGTAAAATCATCGTCTATACCCAAATATTGAAACATGTCCTTCATCAAGCCATTGGCATCATTTTTTAAATCATCGTAGAGATAGATTTTTAATTGGGCGCGATCGAACTGCTCGTAATAACGCTGGATTTGCTCTGAGTACATGCCCATGGCGGTGTATCGCCACAAATATTCCCAATTGTCCTGGGTACGTTGGGTTTCAAGGGCTAGGGCTTGATCAAAATCCCTTAATTGCTCCCGACTATCTCGAATGGTGTGCATAAATGCAGAATAGGCACGATCAACCGGATTCCGCAGAATTGCGATTAATTTAACCCCCGGCAAATGATGTTTAATGGCTTGGGGGGCCCTAGGACTGGATAAATACCAGGTGGTCGCCTCCCCCACAGCCCGATGTTGTCCTTCCACACCATCAAATAACCCGTGATAGCGATCGATGTCTGTGACCACATGCTCGTACAGTTCCCGATCGCCAGGCCCTTGGAACGTTGGCGGTTGTCCTTCAAAATCAAAAAAGCCAGGTTCCTTAATAGGGCTCATATAAACCTGGGGATGTTGCTTCAGATAACTATAAAGGGAGGTGGTTCCGGCTTTTTGCGCTCCAATCAGTAAAAAATTAGGCAACATAGGGATAGGGAAGATCTAGGGTTGAAGATAAACGGGTTTAAACTTGAATTAAACTCCTGGTTGGTGTCTTTACTGTAATGGACTTTCCAGGGTTTTTACACCTCACCAGGAAAACGATAGAATGATTTTGCCGCCGTTGGTTCTCTTTTCGTGAACCAGTGTGGGCGCGATAGAAGTGCATCACCATAACATATTGTATGTAGTGGCTTAGTATTTGTAATACCAAATATTGCAATAGTTAGAATGACCACTTTAGATTGAAATAACTACGGCTGAGTAAAGCCCAACCATAAGACTTAAGAATTAAATTGAATCGATCGCGCTAATCGATCGCCGTATTTTTTTGATTTGGGGTAGAGTCAGGACTTACGCAAAAATTTCAATTCTGTCCTGGAAACCATGATGTTTGGGGACAATCGTTCAAGCAAGTCCCCAAAATTTGGGGGATTTAGGGGGCGACGCAACAACATTTGATACTTTTCAAACACGTTCTAAGCTTCTTCACTCTTAGAACTGTCCTAATATAGTC
>JAAUPO010000087.1 GCA_012033095.1 Synechococcaceae cyanobacterium RL_1_2
TAGGGGCCTTCATTGGTATTTACTATGATCCAGATGGGAAAGGCCCTAAATTTAATAACGACAGCATAGCAGATCCTCCTACTGGAGAACCGGATTATGAGGTTAAATCAAGTAACGATATTATGCCCTATATAGGTCCATTTGGTGCGGTGGCTGATAGCGTCAAAAATGATTCAAGCACTACCAAACTTAATCCTAAACTTAATAGTGAACCACCCAAAAAACTGAACTGCATATTAAATACTAGTGCAACAGATACGATCAAGTTACCCCTCCCTGGAGATAAAGCAACTGATGGGACTGAATTCACAAATGATAGTAGTGCCGATAACAAAACTTTCAGATATTATTTTCCGGAGTAGATCCCGATTGTAAAGGCCGCAGTATCAACATCAATGGCGGTGCAACGATGGAATTAGGGGTTAAGAATAAAAATGTAAATATTGAAATTTATGCAGATAAAGGTATTCAAATTCAAGGTGGCTCAACCGTCAAAATTCTTGAAGGGACAAAAGTTTCGGCCCATATGAACGGTACCGCGAAAGCTGATAGAGTAGGAGTAGGAGATGAGGAAATTTATACTCAATTTGAGATGAGGGGGCAAGACTCAACTTCATCAATTCAAAATGAGAATGATCCAAAAGGTAGTACTCCTAAACCTTTCACGTTAAAGGTTTATAATGATGTCCAACCAGATCCAAAAAAAGAACCTTCTGTTGGCGTTACCCTTGAAGATAATATTATTTTTGATGGTTTTTTAATCGCCACTGCATCATCGGTGAACTTAAGGGATACTGACATTACTGGGGAGCCATCCATGAAAGGTGCAGTGTGGTCGGATCAACTTGTTGTAAATGGTAAAGGTGAGATAGAACAAACTTTTAAACGATAATTATCTAACAGCGGAAGGAAGGGCACTCATCGGAGGAAGTACAGACTGTAATGATCCGAAAGTGAGGCCTTTTTGTAACTTTTCTTTCATCAATCAGATTAATAATCCTAGTAGTTGGCGGAGAATAGAAATTAATTAATGGTTAACCCCTAAACGGTCGATGCAAAGGTTAATTTATTCCCGTCCGCTTAGTAATGGAGTAGCGATGGAGCTGCATTATAGCCAATGGAACCCCGGCGGTGTGCCCCTGTTGTTGCTCCATGGCCTAGCCGATCACGGTTTAGTGTGGCAACAACTCGGCCACGCCCTAGGTTCTCATTACCACGTAGTAGCCCCAGACCTGCGGGGCCATGGAGATAGCACCAAACCCCCCAGGGGTTACCAATCCCAAGATTTCATTACCGATTTACGCGCCTTGATGGGCCACCTCCATTGGGAGCGGGCCCATATTTTAGGCCATTCCTGGATGGGCAAAGTCGCCTGTATTTGGGCCACCCATTACCCCCAAGATTTCCAGAGCTTGATGTTAGTAGATCCCTTCTTCATCAACAAAATTCCCCGGTGGAGTAAAGTCACCTTTGGTTTGTTTTACAAAATATTGCCCTTCCTCCAAACCATGGGCCCCTTTGATGACTATGCCACCGCCGAACGCATCGCCCAAAGCCTGAAACAATACCAAGGCTGGAGCGAACTACAACAAAGGGTATTCCAATTTTCCATGGAACCAAACCCATGGCCAGTGGGGGAGTAAATTCACGATCGCCGCCCGGAACGAAATATTTGAAGATGTGATGGTTAACGCCGGCCTAACCCAAACCATCCCTGTTCCCACCCTATTAATTCAACCCGACCAAGGCCTAAACCGCTCCCCCTGGCAACTCAAACCCTACCGCCAATACCTGCCCAACCTACAAATTAAACAAGTCCCCGGTAACCACTGGGCTTTCCTCGTCCAACCCCACGCCTTTAACACCGCGATCGAAGAATTTTTAAACCAACAAACCCCAGATCCCCAGCCCCCTAGCTGAACAATGAAGGTTTTAGGGACTCCCTTAACCCCAGCTTAAGACCGATGCCATTTGGTACTATAATGAAAAATGTAATTCTATGAAAAAATATAGGGGGGATATTTAATGACCCAGGTGGTTGTAGGCCAGAACGAAAATATTGAGTCAGCTCTGCGCCGTTTCAAACGCCAAGTATCTAAAGCAGGTATATTTGCAGATATTAAGCGTCGTCGGCATTTCGAAACGCCGATCGAGAAGAAAAAACGGAAAGCGATCGCTCGCCGCAAAAAACGTTTCCGTTAAGATTCTATCTCTAAAAATTTAGTTCATTAGTTTAATGATGACTGGTAAGAGTTTGACTCAATCGACCCTTACTTATATAAGCAACCATGCTTGAGTAGCTTGTCTTCCCCCATTGAAGACAGGCTATCTTTTTTATATCCCCCTACCAACTAAAAAAATTACCACCACAGATCAACTTTTAATTAACTTTTTGATCTGGCCACCATATTTAAGAACATCACAGTTTTGGCTTCTAATCAAATCCTTGTTAGAATGATGCCATCATTATCAATTACCAATGCTATGCCAAAAGATCGGGATATTCAGCAGATTGATAGTGTGATGCGCCAATATCATATCCAAAAACGTTTACGTAGAAGATTTTCTGAGTTTATCCATGATCATAAAGCGGAAGGTTTTTATGGGAATAAAAACGATAGAGGAGACTTTACCTATCAAGAACTTTGTCACCTGGCGAAAGAATTTTTAGAAGATCAAGAAGGTTAAATATGCAATCATTACAATCCCCCCAAAGTTTTATTTCTATTGAGGAATTAAATCAATTAAATCGGGTTATCACCGCGATCGCGTCGCCATTTATCGGGCAACCTTTTGGTTGGGTTAGTGTGGGTTATGGGGATGAAATTTATTTACATTTTGGCCCTGAAAATATTACCCAAGGCAAAAGCGGAAAGCTTTATAAAGAAGGGGAATTAGTATTAGAAACTTTTGCTTCTTGTTGGGAGTTGAGACAATCCAAAGAAGTTATGCTTAACGACAGTGTTTTTGCAGGAACATTTGGGGCAAGCAATGAAATTCGGCTTCATGATACCTTCAAACGTTTAACGAGCAAAGTTTTAACTGGTATTAACATTGAATCCATCCCCCACGGAATAAAAACGGTTTTTTCCTTTACGGAGGAGTTTTCTTTTCATTTATTTCCCCATCCAAATAATCCTAATTTGCCATTATGGGAGTTATTTATGGCTACATCCCAAATTCTAACCCTGGAGAACAAACCCCCCTTTTGGTCTTGTCACTCTAGTCACGATCGCTATTAACCATTAACTAACCTTACCCATGGAGAGTTGCCCCTAAATCCCCCAATTTGGAGGACTTCATTGGTTAACATCTAGGTGATTGTCCCCCAGCATTAGGGGCAATGGGACTTTATCAACCAGCCTAAACCCGACTAAACTTAACCACCCAATCCTCCTGGGGCCCATCCTCCTGGGCGATGACTTCCAAGACCTTATTTTTAGCCTCCTCAGCCCCTAACGCCTCCACACAGACCTCCGCCACCCGCGATCGAGGAATGCTACCCCCAAATAACGTATCCTCGCCACTCACCACGATCGGCTTACTCGTATCCGTAGCATTTAACCCCCCAGGTCGCACGATCGTGTAACTAATACCACTAGCCTTGATATAATCCTCCGCCTGCTTCTTCCACCATAAAACTAACCAAAACAAATTCAACGGATGGAATAACTTCGACACACACAAAGAAGACACCAATACAAATCGTTTTACCTCAGATTCCTCGATGACATTCTTAATCACACTAATTAAATTCTTCGTCCCCTGGTAATCCACCAAAAACGGTTGGGCAAAATTCAGACTCGGAGCCGCCCCCGTCGCACAGATCACATAATCACACCCCGCGATCGCCTTCCTCAGACTAGACAGATCCAATACATCCCCCTCCACTAACTCAACCCCCTCCGGTAAATAGGATTGACCCTTTTCCAAATTTCTCACCAGGGCCCGACAAACCACACCACGGCCATGGAGATTTTTCACAATTTCCATCCCAGTACGCCCCGTACCACCAACAACTAATACTTTCATGGTCAATCTACCCTTTAAATAACAATTTAAACAACAATCAATCAATTAATAATCAATCCGGTGCAGCTAGTATTATAACGAGATTCCCCCATTACTCCACCAAAACCGCCACCCCCATAGCCAGTTCAACCCATTCAAACCCTAGCCCGATCGCAGGTATCATGAACCTCCCGACCCATCTAAAATCAGCTTTGGCACGATGGCTACCGCGATCGGCTGGCCCCCATCCAAATCATGGTCAAAGAATACCTAAATCACAGCTAAAAATAACTTTTTAATCATTACAAATTTCCCCATCAATCACTTTTTCAAACGAACCAAATCCATAGATTTCAAACCATTCAAATCCATAAATTATTTAAAACTATTTAAAATCATTTAAAATCAATTCAAAAGTATTTAAAAAGTATTTAATTTAATTTCCTTTTATAAAATTTAATTAATCCCTAACAAAAAGTCCCAAAGGATACAGAGCCATAGCCTCAAATTCCTTGACCTAAGCCATATTACTGAAATTTATCAAATCAGGGTAAAATAAGCATCAATCCCTATGGAATCACCATTTACAATTAGGTATATTATTAACAGATAAGCTTGAAACCACTTTAGTTATGGTGTAAATAGATGCAAGTTCCATTTATCAATACAACATCAGTAAATACACTTAGAAATAATCAAGATTCTCCCTACTTACTAATAACTAAAGAAGTGCATGGTTCCGGGGTAGATGACATTGACCATAGTGCGGTGTTTGAATTTTCCACCCACTTCCAAGGTTGTATGGAAATGTTCAGACCCCTAGAGCAAGTAGAAGCTTACCTCAAAAATCATCAACAATGGTTTGCCCGCTGCTCAGAACCGATGCAAGTGGAAACCCTAGGGGAAGATGGTTACATTATTAGCATTGGTCAATTTGGAGCCCTCGGCTATAGTCTGATCCCTAAGTTTGCAGTGATGGTGTCCCCCCCGGTCGATCATTTTTATGATACCCACAGTGTGCCCGTGCCTGGCTATACTCCCCCCGGTTATGAAGTGGATTATAAAGCCCCCATGCACCTAGAAGAAGTCGCGATCGAGGATACCATGGCCGATGTCACTAAGTTTTTCCGCAAACATAACCTTGACCAGTGCCCCGATCGCATCACCCAAGTACATTGGGATCTTTACCTCGATGTCAAAATCAAATTTCCCAAATTTGTTACCCGCCTCGGTAATTGCATCATCCAAAAAACCGGCGATCGGGTCTTAAGCGAAATCATCAAACAAATTTCCCCCCGCCTGACCCTCAAAGTCCAAAACGATTTTCACCACCAACTCGGTATTCCCACCCTACCCAAACAAAGCCGTAAATTTAATCAAGTGAAAAATTAACTTGAAAATCAACTTGAAAAATTAACTTCAAGACTTACGCAAAAATTTTGATTCTGTCGTGGGAAACAGGTTATTTGGGGGCAACCGTTCAAGCAAGTCCCCCAATGTGGAGGATTTAGGGGGCTTAATCGTAAGTCCTAAACTTAAAAAATTAACTCCATGATTGATCCCCTAATGGGATTAATCAGTTCGCTTTAAACCACATCAGAGCGACCTCCAAAAAAATTGATCGAGTCCAGTTGTAAAAACTAGCCATCAAGTGCTACCATAGGATCTCGAAATCTGATGGCGAGTGTAGCCAAGTGGTTAAGGCAGTGGTTTGTGGTCACCATCAGTCGTGCGGATCGACCCGTCATTCGCCCTTTTTAATCAAAACCAATTATCACCAATGATTTCCCACCTAGGGAATTTTATGGGATTAAGGTGCTGGGGATTCCTAAATTTTCTAAGGTTAAACCCATCAAGGCCCTAGGCCTGATTTCTCCCTCCCCTGGAGTTAGCACGACGGTAATAAACACAAACAAAACTCCCTAGTGCTGCCCCTTAGAGTTGGTTTGTTCCCCTAAATATCACCCGATCTATTACGATGTAGTTATAAAGACCAAGGGAAAGATAGCCAACTCTGACCATTTGTTCTGATAATATATATCAGGTCTAAATAATTAAGTTTTCTTTAATCCACGCCTTAGATGCCAGAAGAGTATTTAGAAGATTATATTGAAAGAATAGAAACCTATATTCCTGGGTTTGATTTTATTTCTGATGGGGGATTACCCAAAGGACGAGCTACCCTCATTGCCGGCACTGCAGGTAGTGCAAAAACGGTGTTTGCTTGTCAATTTTTGGCTGAGGGGGTTAAACACGAAGAAGTAGGGGTATTTGTGACGTTTGAGGAGCCACCCAAAGCTATTCGCCGCAACATGAAAGGCTTTGGTTGGGATATTGCTCAATGGGAACGCGATCGCTTATGGGCCTTTGTCGATGCGTCCCCCCAACCAGGAGAAACTCCCCTGGTAACCGGAGATTATGATTTAGGGGCATTGATTGCCCGCATTGAATTTGCCATTCGTAAATATAAGGCAACCCGCATTTCCCTAGATTCTTTAGGGGCAATTTTTAGTCATTTAGCCGATAAAGCCCAAGTCAGAAGCGATCTATTTCGTTTAGCTTCTGCGCTACGGGAACTAGAAATCACCGCCATCATGACCGCCGAGCGCACGGAAGAGTATGGGGATATTAGTCGTTATGGGGTAGAGGAATTCGTCGCGGATAATGTGGTGATCCTCCGCAACGTCCTATCCGAGGAAAAACGTCGGCGCACCATTGAAATTTTGAAATATCGTGGTACCGATCACCAAAAGGAGAATTTCCTTTTACCGTGATCAAGGGAAAAGGGGCCGTGATCATTCCTCTATCCGCGATCGAGCTAGAACAAAAATCTTCCAATATCAGGATTACTTCCGGTTCCCTAGAACTCGATCGCATGTGTGGTGGTGGCTTCTTCCGGGATTCCATTATTCTGGTGTCTGGAGCTACTGGCACCGGTAAAACGTTGATGGTGACTGAGTTTATGGCCGGTGGAGTCGCTAATGATGAGCGGTGTTTAGTCTTTGCCTTTGAAGAAAGTCGAGAGCAACTTTACCGCAATGCTAACGGTTGGGGGGTGGATTTCCAAGAAATGGAAAAACAAGGCAAATTAAAAGTAGTATGCCGTTACCCTGAAACCACCGGTCTGGAAAATCACCTGATCAACATGAAGGATACCATCCAGAGTTTCAAACCTAACCGTGTAGCCGTGGATAGCTTATCCGCCCTAGAACGGGTATCTAGCTTAAAAGGTTTTCGAGAATTTATTATTGGTTTAACTTCCTTCATTAAACAACAGGAAATTGGGGGGCTCTTTACCTCCACTACCCCAACATTATTAGGGGGAGCCTCCATCACCGAAGGTCATATTTCCACCATTACCGACTCTATTATTTTGTTGCGTTACGTAGAAATGTATGGGGAAATGCGCCGAGGCATCACCGTACTAAAAATGCGCGGTTCCATGCATGATAAGGATATTCGGGAGTTTTCCATTGATGGCCAGGGCATGCACATCGGTAAACCATTCCGTAATGTTACGGGCATTTTATCTGGCAACCCCATGCAAACCACCCAAAACGAGATGGAACGTATCAGCGGCCTGTTTGAACATGAGTAGATTTGGGACAAAATCCAATCAATCAATTAATTAATTAAATTATAACTAGTGATTAAGAGTTGATGCTATCAAGCCCCCTGCCCCAATGCTGGGGAGAAATTATTGATTTAAGAATTGATATATCAAGCCCCCCTGCTCCTAATGCTGGGGGAGA
>JAAUPO010000088.1 GCA_012033095.1 Synechococcaceae cyanobacterium RL_1_2
GCGATCGCGACAACAAAGGCTAGAGCACTGTATAGATCATTGTCGGTGGCGATGGATTCATATTTGCCTTGGAGATAAAATAATGATCAGCAAAGGCTCGCTTCAGGGTATCAATACTAGTACCAGTACGGTCATCTTCAATGGTGACGCTAGGGACTGGACACCCTGGGGGAATTTCCTGTTCCGTCAGGTTTTTTTTAGCAATGGGAGGGTTAGGTTTCTGCTTAGAGCCGGCTTTTTTATTGAGCATAGGTAAAATTTCGGTGATGGATTGTGATAAAAATCCGATTGCTTATGAACGAAAAGAAAGCTAGGGATAGATTTAGGTTTGAGTAAAAGGGCTAAGCCTCAAGGGCTTAGGAAAAGGGCATTAAACCTAACCCTGGCCATTATTAATTGTCAGTGTTTAAATTTTAGGGCCTAAACCACAGAGGGAAGCATAAATAGCCCGATCGCCGAGTTCATCCTCAATGCGTAATAATCGGTTATATTTAGCCACCCGTTCACTACGGCAGAGGGAACCAGTTTTAATTTGACCGGCGTTAGTGGCCACGGCCAGATCCGCGATCGTGGTATCTTCTGTTTCCCCAGACCGGTGACTAATGACCGAACGATAACCGTTGCGGGTAGCTAAAGCGATGGTTTCAAGGGTTTCCGTTAAGGTACCGATTTGATTGAGCTTAATCAAAATTGAGTTAGCCGCTTTCATCTCAATGCCTTTTTGTAACCGTTTACTATTGGTCACAAATAAATCATCCCCCACTAATTGCACGCGATCGCCCATGGTTTGGGTCAAATTTAACCAATTAGCCCAATCTTCTTCATGGAGACCATCCTCAATGGAAACAATGGGATATTTACTAACTAACTGATCCAGATAGGTAATAAATTCTGCGGGGGTATGGCTACTACCATCATAAATATAATTACCATCTTGATAAAATTCGCTAGCGGCCACATCCATAGCTAAAGCCACCTGCTCACCAGGTTTATAGCCGGCTTGCTCGATCGCAGAAATCAAAACCTCTAGGGCCACTTCATTGGATTCTAAGTTAGGAGCAAAACCCCCTTCATCCCCTACCCCAGAAATCAATTTTTTCTCCTTAACACTTTACTCAAGGAAGCAAATACCTCTGCGCCCCAACGGAGAGCATCCTTAAACGTCGTCGCTCCCACCGGCACAATCATAAACTCCTGAAAGTCAATGTTATTGTCCGCGTGGGCTCCCCATTAATCACGTTCATCATGGGTACCGGTAAAACCTTAGCGGAAGGTCCCCCCAAATAACGATATAAAGGCATGGCTAGATCATTCGCCACCGCTCTAGCATTGGCCAAAGAAACCGCCAGGATCGCATTGGCCCCAATTGCAGATTTATTTTCGGTGCCATCTGCCTCGATCATGGCTAGATCGATCGCCTCTTGATCCAATGCATCTATGCCAGTTAAAGCCGGTAAAATTTTATCATGGATATTATTTACAGCAGTGAGCACCCCGTTACCGTTATAGCGTTGGGGATCCTGATCCCGTAGCTCATGGGCTTCAAAGGTACCTGTCGAGGCCCCGCTAGGAACCTGGGCTAAACCGCAGGTGCCGTTGTCTAACATCACCTCCGCTTCTACCGTCGCCGGCCCCTAGAGTCTAGGATTTCCCTAGCCTCAATATCTTCGATCCCAATGTGAGCGGTACTTAACATATTTTTCTGGATTTTTGCTAAAAAACTAACAACTCATCAGAAAGTAGATTAGCGGAAAATGTCTGTATACAGAACCTCGTGTTAGAGATCGCTAATATCTTTCTACAAGTTTTGATGGATTTTACTACCTGATATTATGATTTTTCTTGGGCAGCCATAGACAGAATCAAATCAATCATGCGATTAGAATAACCCCATTCATTGTCATACCAGGCAACAATTTTAAAGAAACGATCGTTTAAGGCTAACCCGGCCCCGGCATCAAAAATGGTGGAGCGAGGATCGGTGGTAAAGTCTGTGGAGACGACGGGATCCTCTGTATAACCTAAAATCCCTTGTAAATCTCCCTGGGAAGCCGCCTTCATCGCGTCACAAATTTCTTGGTAACTGGTGGTTTTAGTCGTGCGAAAGGTAAGATCCACCGCCGACACATCTGGGGTTGGTACCCGAAAAGCCATCCCGGTTAATTTGCCTTTTAATTCCGGTAACACTAGGGTTACGGCCTTTGCGGCTCCAGTGCTAGCGGGAATAATATTTTGGGTGGCACTGCGTCCTCCTCTTAAATCCTTGCGGCTGGGCCCATCCACCGTTGGTTGGGTGGCCGTCATGGCGTGAATGGTGGTCATTAAGCCTTCTTCTAACCCAAAATTATCGTTAATCACTTTCGCGATCGGGGCTAAACAATTAGTGGTACAACTGGCATTAGAAACAATCTGATCTTTATTTGGATCATAGGTTTTATGGTTAACCCCCACCAACAACGTTGATACCAAATCAGGGGTTTTAGTCGGAGCGGATAGTACCACTCTTTTTGCTCCGGCCTTAAGATGTTTGCTAGCCCCATCATGATCGGTAAATAGACCTGTCGCCTCTACTACGTACTCCACCCCCAGTTCTTTCCAAGGTAATTCTTCCGGATTGCGTAGGGCCAAGCAAGGGATCAGTTTGCCATCAACGACAATGCCATTATCCTTGGCTTCCACCGTGCCGTTGAATCGGCCGTGGGTTGAATCATATTTCAATAGGTAAGCAATACTTTCTGGTGGCACTAGATCGTTAATGGCGACAAATTCAAGGTTAGGGTTATTTAAACCTGCTCTAAACACTAGGCGGCCAATACGACCAAAGCCATTAATTCCAATTTTGATCGGACTCATATTCAATCTACTCCTTATCGGATCCAGCGATAGTAAATGTGCAAGGATGTTTTACTTAATGGGTCGCTTCAATCCTAAAGATAACTATGGGGGGTCTAGGTATTTTTAACTAAAGTTTTAAGGTTTTAGTTACATAGGTCATTGTATGGTCAAAAAACTTGGCCTTGATTTACAAAAGTTTGCATCATTCATTTTTGATTTTTCGGCTATAACGATCGCGGCGAAGCCATCACCCCCCATCAAAAAATGACCACTACAGATCTACTTTCGGTTTTCAGATTTCGGTTTTCAGATTGCAGATCAAATGCAGATCAAATTTCGATTACTGACTATATTTCCTGCTTCTGTTTACTTCATGGGGCTTAAGTCAAATTAAGCAAAAAAAACCTCCCATCGGGAGGAGGATCGCTGTTGGTTTCAAAGTACAGCTTCTATATATAAATATAAGCAAGTCTATTGATTAGCAGATGATGCAAGCGCGGAAAAATTTTAATTTAAAGTATTAATCTTAAGTATTAATCTTAAAAATTTAAGCAATGGTTACTCAATAATGAACAATTATATAAACCATTGAATAGAATAAACTACCTGGCTCTTTAATTTTAAATAAACATTTTAGATAGACAGCTCAAGGTAGGGATAGGGTAAAGGGTTAGGGCATTAATTAACTGAAGGCGTCCCAGTTATTAATTACATATCACCTTTATTTAAGGCCAATAGAAAAATTACAGCCGGGCCAGAAACTAGAATCAAAGTAACAAAGGTTAACTGCAGGATAACGGTAAGGTCAAGGTTGGCTAAAAAGTCCATGAATCCTCCTAGGGGTGCAAAAGATAAAAGTAATTTACAGGGTGACAACAGATTTCTATATTGAAATCAAAGATTATCATATTTAAGCTCTACTGCCATGGTAAAACATTTTCTTGATGGTTTTTGCTGAAATTTGGATTTACAAGCTTAGGGAGATGTAAGCCTTACCCCCTTTAGTCTGTGGTAAACTTAACCACTGTATTGTGATCGTAGCCTTGGGCTATAGCTAAAGTAAATTAATGCATAATCCTTCCTTAAAGCAGACCCCTAGATATGAACCCGCTGGGGTGATTCCTTTAGAGCATCAGCCTTCTCTTTTGGAGTGGTTAGCGGCGGAAAATCGAATTATTTATCGGGAAAAAGATGAAAAGTCTCCCTTAGATATGGAAGATAATAATGATCTCTTAGACGAAGAGTTGGACGATCCCTTCGAGAAAGATGACGATGACTAGATGGTTAATTTAACCTTAGTTTTTGATCATTACCCTGGGGATATAAATAACTGGGAATTACGCACAAGCCCTCTAAATTCCCCAAAGATGGTGGACTTACTTGAACGATTATCTCCCAATATCCTAGTTCCCAGGACAGAATCGAAATTTTTGCGTAAGTCCTGATAACCAACGGATCAAACGGATTAATTGATATTTGTTTTGCTTTATCAATTGATCCGTTATATTGTTGAGAAAATTTATTTATCTAAACTTGTCTAAAATTTATTTAAGATTTATAAAATTTATTTCTGTTCCTAAAAAGTGCTGAAAAGTTGCTGAAAAAGTATTTCTTTGATTATTGCTTCGATTTAATTTTATGCAATGCCTGTACTAAATACTAAAAAATATTAATACATTTCAACTACTTTTTCTTTGAATAAATCTTGAATAAATTAATCACGTTTTTAATTACGCTTTCCCTTAACTAAATGCAACTTAAATTTTCTTCCTCAGTATTTGTTCGTCCTTCGGGTGAAGCTCTATTGATGGCTTTAGGCGTTAGTCTCTTGGCGATCGCGATCGTTGCAGATGGTCAGTATAGCCAATCTCTCCTAAGCCTAGGATCGATGACAGTACCATGGTTGATTAGTGCGTTGGTTACGGCGGGTTTGGGTTTTTTGGTAGTTCCGATTTTGCGTAAGCTCAAAACGGGCCAAGTGATTCAAGAGGATGGCCCCCAAACCCATTTAGTTAAAGCGGGAACCCCCACCATGGGAGGGGTATTTTTTGTTCCGGTCGCGATCGCGGTGGCATTAATCATTTCCGGCTTTAGTAATGATGTCTTCGGCGCGAGTCTAATTACCCTAGTTTATTTTGGGGTAGGTCTAATTGATGATTGGCAAGTATTAAAGCTCAAATCCAATAAGGGTATTTCCCCAAAAATGAAAATGGGGTTGCAATTTATGGGTGGGATTATTTTTTTGCTGTGGCTAAAATTGACCCACCTTGATGGTGCCTTCACCAATGTTCAGCTCCCAGGGGATTGGGTAATTCCCTGCGGAATTTTATTTTGGCCCCTAGCCATGTTTATTTTGACAGCGGAAAGTAACGCCACCAACATCACCGATGGAGTGGATGGTTTGGCCGGAGGAACTGCGGCGATCGCGTTACTGGGTTTAGCCATTGTTTTAGCCCCCACTAATCCTGATCTGATGATTTTTGCTGCTAGTTTAAGTGGAGCCTGCACAGGGTTCGTGGTGCATAACCGCAACAAAGCAAAAGTTTTTATGGGGGATACCGGTTCCCTCGCGATCGGTGGAGCCTTAGCCGGTCTAGGTCTAATTAGCGGACAACTTTGGCCCCTATTTATCCTGAGCTTACTCTTTTTCATTGAATGCCTATCAGTCATTGCCCAAGTTAGTTATTTCAAAGCCACTAAGGACGCTAACGGCCAAGGGAAAAGATTATTTAAAATGGCCCCCATTCACCACCATATTGAACTAAGTGGCTGGAGTGAAACCCAGATTGTTGGTCTATTTTACCTAGTGAACTTAGCCCTAATCCCCCTAGCTCTCATGTAAATTCCATTTAGAACTATCAAGATTTTGCTCCAGTCGAAGTAGTAACTTTTCCATCAATGCCCCTCCAAAAGAGCTAAGCAATGTTCCTTAAACTTTTGCCACTAGCCATCAACCTATAACCTGACGCTAATCATGGATGAACTGAAAGATTTTATTCGTAATATTCCCGATTTTCCCCAACCAGGCATCCTTTTTAGGGATATTACCACCCTACTCAAACAACCGACAGTCCTCCAAAGGACGATGGAACTATTTACCAAAACCTGTCAAGAGAAAAACTTAAAACCGGATTTTGTAGCTGGCATTGAATCTAGAGGGTTTATTTTTGCGCCATCCCTGGCATGTCAATTAAATGCGGGTTTTATTCCCATCCGTAAACCAGGCAAATTACCTGGCCCAGTCCATAGCCAGAGTTATGGTCTAGAATATGGCCACGATACATTACAAATTCACCAAGATGCCGTTAGCCCTGGCAGCAAAGTGTTAATTGTGGATGACCTGTTGGCTACTGGCGGCACCGCAGAAGCTACCTATCAATTAATCACCTCCTGTGGGGCAGAAGTAATTGGTTTTCTTTTTCTCATTGAACTATCAGACTTAACCGGTAGAACAAAACTCAACAATGTACCCGTTCACAGCTTGATCACCTATTAAGATTAAGCCTAGGAGCCGTTGCTTCTTGTGCCCCTCAAGCTTAGCGATCGCGACTTGCACGACGATAAGTCATTTAACCAGAAGCATTTAGATAGTTAATTTTCCCTTCATCCTAACCAAAGGCCATGATTAGTCGGCTCAAATTTGATCAAAAGAATATTGTCTTTTGGATTAAGGTGGTAATTCTCAATGAAACCTTTCTCTACATCCTTAAACGGTTAGGTCAAGCCCTAATTACCTTATTACTGACTTCTGCCCTTAGCTTTACGATTATTCAATTTGCCAGGGGATTTTCTTGATACCCTGCGTCAAAATCCCCAAATCACACCGGAAAGATTAGATGAACTTAAGGCTCAATTTGGTTTAGACCAATCGGCCCTAACCCAGTATCTTTTATGGTTAAAAGGAGTCATTTTACGTTTTGATTTTGGCACCAGCTTTAGTTATTTCCGTCCTGTGGCGGATCTCATTAAAGAAAAATTGATTAACACGTTACTTTTAGCCATTTCTTCCATTCTTATTACCTGGACGATCGCGTTACCCCTAGGAATCATTAGCGCAGTTAAACAAAATACCCTAATTGATCGCTCTTTACGGGTCATCAGTTACATTGGCCAAGGATTTCCCAGTTTTATTACTGCCTTAGTTCTACTGATTTTTGCCCAACATGTATCCCCCTTCTTACCCGTGGGCAACATGACCAGTGTTTACTATGCGGATTTACCCAGGTGGGCCAAAGTGCTGGACATTGGCTGGCATATGATTTTACCGACGATCGCGTTAACTATTACTGGCTTTGCTGGGTTACAGCGGTTGACCCGTGGCCAACTATTGGATGTCCTCCGTCAAGACTATATTCAAACCGCTAGAGCAAAAGGACTACCAGAAAATCAAGTAATTTATCGCCATGCCCTTAGAAATGCGATTAATCCCCTCATCACCTTACTAGGGTTTGAATTTGCCAGTTTATTAAGCGGTTCTTTTATTGCTGAATACTTCTTCAATTGGCCCGGTTTAGGCAAACTAATTTTACAAGCGGTACAAGCCCAGGATCTTTATTTAGTTATGGCTAGTTTGATGATGGGAGCAACCATGTTGATTATTGGTAATTTGATCGCTGATTTATTAATGAAATTTGCCGATCCCCGCATTAGTCTCAACAGCGACACTTAACGAGGCAACAGGGATAAGTTCTGTAGTTATAAAAGCGGGTATTGCTAAAGCGGTAAGGATATTTAGGACTTACACAAAAGCCCCGTAAATTCCCCAAATTTGGGGGACTGGCTTGAACGATTGTCCCCAAACATCATGGTTCCCAGGACAGAATCGAATTTTTTGCGTAAGTCCTGATATTTACAACAAGGATAATTGATTGTTAATTGTCAATTTAGTATGGGATCAGGGAAAACGCATACTCCCCTTTTTCGCAA
>JAAUPO010000089.1 GCA_012033095.1 Synechococcaceae cyanobacterium RL_1_2
CGGGTATTAGGCAACTCCACAACATTTGATACTTTTCAAACATCCTGGTTACCAGGACAACATCGAAATTTTGCGTAATTCCTGTCAGATATTCAAACATCAAACATTCAGCATTTTAAGCATTGTTAAAATTGGCGGCGGGAAAAGAGTAATACCGCGATCGCTAACAACGCTACCCCATAGATTCCCCCGTAAATAGCATTGCCGATCAATTCCCCAAGGGTGGGCAAAATGCCATATACCGCTTCATTTTTTAAATCTAAACGGGCTAGATCGGGCAACACTAAATATAAACTTTCCGTGATCAGTTTTACCCCTGGATTATCGCTAATTCGGGCTAAATCCACTAAATCGCGACTAATGTGGCCCATCAAATAAACCCCTAAACTAAATAGGGTGGCAAGCAAAGAGCTCGTAAACACACCAAAGGCCATAGAGAGGGCAATTAATAACTTGACCTCGATTATTAAGTAAAGGATGGATACCACCAACGCCCCGATCGGAAAACTAATTTTGGCAAACCAGAGAAAGATAAAGAAAATTACGGTCATCGCTGCCACCATCAGGGCCATGAGGGCAGAGAGTCCGGCGTGTTTTCCGACAATAAATTCTAAGCGGCTGACGGGCTTAGGGATGAGGACGAGGATGGTTTTCTTTTCAATTTCCTTATTGATTAAGTTGGTGCCAACCAAAATTGCAATCAAAGCCGCAAAAATACTAATCAAAGCCATGCCTAAATCCAGAAACATCTTGTCCTGGGTATTGGCGGATAGGTAGGGTAAGAGACGCATACCCATACCGAGTAATAATGCAAAGAAAACTAAAAAGTACGGCAAGCGATCGCGAATTACTTCTTTAAAACAGTTTTTAGCTATGATCCAAATTCTGTATCCGATCATGGATGCCAATGTCCTCTAGTTATCAATAATGATTAATTATCTCCGGGGGGAGCTGGTGCAGCTCATTACCCTTAGCAATGGTCGCACCTTCTTGATTATAGAAGTTAATGGTATGGGCTATGAAGTCCAAATCACCCAACGTTTTGCCTCTGCCTTAGGGGAGCAATTACATCAACCGATCAAAGTCTCTACCCATCTTCAAACCAGGGAAGATCAACAAATTCTCTATGGCTTTAGTAACCAACAAGAACGGGATTTATTTCGGGAACTGGTCAGTGTCAATGGCATCGGCAATCAAACCGCGATCGCCCTCTTAGATACCCTCGATCTCACTAGCCTCGTGCAAGCGATCGTCACCAGTAATATTCGGATGCTATCTAAAACCCCAGGGGTTGGGAAAAAAACAGCGGAACGCCTAGCCCTAGAACTAAAAGCGAAATTATCCTCCTGGCGACAACAGGCGGGGATTAAATTTGATCCTGGCAATGCCACCCTTTCCACCGCCCTCATTGAAGATGTCGAAATGACCTTACTGGCCTTGGGCTATACCAATCAAGAAATTGATCAAGCCCTGACCACCCTCCAGGCTCAACCGGAACTCCAAACCAATCAAGATCCCGAAGAATGGATTAAACGAGCGATCGCTTGGCTCAGTAATTTTTGATTTTTGATTTTTAATGGTTAATCGGAGAGCTTTAGCATTACCCCATGATTAATATGGACTTGGTAATATAGCAGTCCTAACTAGACCATATTTTTTTTGAATAATTACGGGAAATAAATAGAGCTGAAAGCATTCCATTACAGGAAACAACCATCCCATACTAAATCAAATTAAATCAAATCAACTTAACTAAGCATAAAGATCCTTGCTAGACTTGGCTTTCAATGTGCCCAATTGCCACAAGCTATAGTCTTTTTAAATAATTAGGGGAAACAAATAGATCTGAAAACATTCCATTGAGAGGAACAGCCACCCCATACTAAATTAAATTGACTATATTTAGGATTGCTATAGCTGAGCTAGTTTCTAGTACTCGATGGCGTAAGTTCATGCTCTAGTTCTCAATTAGCCGTAAATGGTATTAATCCCAAAACCGTTTTGTTTGGTATGGGAAAATACTTGGAGAGGGACAAACCACCTCTATCGTTTATATAACAAAGGTTTCAGCGATTAAATTATTAGAACAATAAAACGGATTTTTCCACATAATGACTTCCGTATCAATGGCAAAATCATTGGAAAGGCTTATTTTTCGTGAGTCAAATAATTGTGAGGACAATATCCCATCTTCATTCTCAACACAAATCAAATACTACAGTTATTGTTATACAAGGGTTTGATGCCTGTTGTCCCCTTTTAAGACAGACCCTAGGGAGAAAAATCCAAATTAAGTTCATTATTATTTCTATTGCCCTGATCATCTCTGGAAGAGGAGGAATCAAGAATGGTGGTTTGGGTAAAGTCCACAGCGGGTTTGGGAGGCTTGAGGAGATTTTCCCAGGCACTAATTTGGGTTTGGGCTGCCCCATAGGCCGCATTGCCGGCGGGCACTAATTTCGCTAGGGCGATCGCTTCTCGAATGGAAACGTCCTGCCTTCTTTGGGCCGCCGATAAAATTTCAAAGCCCCACCGTTCTGTTTCCCGACGGGCTTGGGGATACACAGAACTAGAACGGGAAATATTATTTACTAAACCAATGGCCCTAGCGAGGGATCCGGTATCCCCCTTATTGGCCAAATTATAGGCTTGATTAAGGTTATTAATGGCGTTAATTTCCCCCTGCCATTCCCTAATTTTGGTTTGGGCCTCTGGATATAAAGCTCTGCCCCTTGCAATTTGTCTGGCGGTGTTGATGGCCCCTTGATAACTACGATTACCGGCTAGGGCGATCGCTTGATTGAAGATCGGTTGATCCTCAATTTTTTCAATCATGCTACGCCAGCTTTGTACCTTACGTTGGGCCTCTCGGTATAACGGACGACTAGAGCCAATTAAGTTAGCTTGGGCGATCGCTTGTTCTAGGGAAGCGATATCCCCTCTCTCAGCAAATTCAATCGCTAAATTAAGGGTGGGGCGATCTTCAATGGTCTTAATCTCGGTTTCCCAAGAGCTAATCAAAGCTTTTGCATCTCCATAGACTGGATTATGGGAAGGAATTAATTGGGCTTGGGAGATCGCCGCCCGTAAGCTACTAATGGATTTTTGTTGGGCATATTCCTTCGCTTGGGTTAGATAGCCTACGCCTTCAATTTCTAGCATCCATCGTTCTCTAAGTTCTTGGGCTCGACCATAAAGGGGTCGATTAATCCCAATGAGTTCAATTTCTGCGATCGCGCTTTGCAAGGAAGATACTGTCCCCTCCTCTGCCCTAGTGCCCGCCCGAGCAAAAGCAGTCCAATCTTGCACTTCACTACTCAAACCCAAATTACTGGGTAATTGATTGACCAAGCTATCCAATGCCGACCATTTAGCCCGTTCAATGTAGTCGTCAATAATGGTAACCAGGGCCTTAGTGGCATCTTTAATGAGGGTCTGGGCTTCTTGATAGGCATAGCTATCCTTGGGAATCGCTTGGGCTTTTTTAATCGCATCAATGATTCGACCAGGGGATTTACTTTTAAAGTCACTGTAGGCACTATCTAAGGATTCACTTTGTTGGCGAGCGGTTTGGATCTTATTGATCGCGGCTTCATACTTAGTGGTGGATAGATAATAGTTATCCAGATTAGTTAACTTAATCGCTAGGGTGAAAGCGTTATTCCATTCTGACTTTCTGAGGACTTGATCCAATTCTTGCTCGATCGCTTCCGCCTCGGCCCAAATACTTTGCCAACGAGCGATTTGCTCATCCACCACACTGTGGGTGGTAGAGTTGGCGGGAATGGTGCGGGCGATCGCGATCGCTTCTGCTAGTTCCCCAGCTTGAAATTTCTTTTCCCCAATATCTAAAATTTCCTTAGCCCACTCCTCCATGGCATCTTGGGCTTTGCCATAAAGGGGGCTATCGGGCTTAATTTTATTAACAATGTTAATAGCAGCTAAAAGACTGGCGGGGGTGCCTTGCTTAGCCTCCTGTTGGGCACAGTAGAGCTGTAAAGAATCCGAGGGAAAAAACTTTTGAATTTGACATTGGGAGTTTTTGGTTGGGTCTAATAGCCAACTAGTAGCCCCATAACCCACAACGCTGGACAAAATGGCTAAAAGGATACCGCCACCACACCAGATAAGCCAATAGTTAGATTTTTGGGGCAGATTCTCTCACCATAGTTTCAGGAAGGTTCGGTTTTAGACGGGAAGTTTTAGCCATAGGAGATAACGCGATCGCAAATGTGGAAATAGGTTGTGCTTAGGACAGGGAATCGTAGGGGGAATTAACTTTTTTGATCACTGGAGCTGATGGGGCTTCGGTGGTGGACTGCTCTTCATCTGCGGGGGAGGAAGACGGGGGGACATCATTAACCTCCTGGTCTTCGGTAGTCCCTGGGTTGGCTTCTGCGGTTTCTCCTGTGTCCGCGATCGTGGTTTCCGCCTTGGGATCTTGAATTTTAGGTTGGGGGAATGGTTTGGGTGAGAGCAAAGCGTTAATTTCGTCCGTAGATCCTAATTCCTGTATTGGTTCCTGGCTAGTTCCATCGAGGCTCACCTGAGTATTGGAATCTAAGGTGTCCTCCTCCTTCAGATTTGGATAATTTTCCTTAACAGACTCCGCAGATTGCACCCCAGTAATCGGATCAGGTTCATTTTCCGCGATCTCGGTTGTTACAGGAGACTCCTCCGCTTCAGGGGATGGAACTTCCGGTTGATCCAGGGCCACAGCTCCATCGTTATCTTCTGGAGTAACGGTCTGCTCGTTTAGACTTCCCCCCTCGGCTTCCTGAAGTTCCGGGGGAGGAAGTTGATCCTCCGCTGCTACCGGGGGAGGAACTTCCTCTTCAAAGTCAAAAGGATCGTCATCTTCTTCCTCGATCGCGGGCATCGGAGGAGTTTTAAGGGATTTTTTCGCAAACAGTCCCGTGACTTTAGCTAATAAACCTTTCAAAGGATTACTTTTGATTGGGGGTGGCTCAAAGCTCGCCGTTTTCTCCAAACTTTCTTCGAGGACTTCCACTAACCCATCCAGGGCATCGTCTTCGGCCTCAGGGTCGGTGGTTGGTTGTGGCTTTTCTGAGGCTGAACTACTTACCCTAGGGGCTTTTTCCCCAGGGGTGGGGGGGGCAGGCTCTGGCTTTAGCCTTTGCTCTTGAGCTTCTTGAGCTACCACCTTAGGGGCATTGATGGTGGATGGGGGAGGTGAAGTTGTTTCAACGTTGCGAGAAGACGGTGCTGGGGTGCCGTCGTTCAGCTCAGAGTTTTCAGGGGTAGATTGGGTAGATTGTTCAAGCTCAGCATTGGTCGTTGTTTCCGGTGTAGAACGCTCCGTCGGTTCGGGCCTAGCAGCGATCGGCGCAACCTTTTTCCCCATGGAGAAGGACTGGAAAAATTTGATGGGGGAAAATCGTTTAAATTTGGCCTCTAACTCAGGAGTGATCACGGTATCCTGTGCTTTGAGGATTAATAGCCGCCTAAGGGTGACCGTTTCCCAAATAAACCATACAATCAAGCCGGTACTAGCCATTTGGCCTAATAGTACTCCTCCCCGAATTTGGCCAGCACAGACCCAGAGCATGAGGGCATAAAATAACCCTAAACCGCTCCAAACAAAATCATCTCGGCGATGAACGGTGGGCAAGAAGAAGGCGGCCATATAAAGGGCGAAGCTGCATAGGGCAATAATGGCAGCTAGGACGTAGGCGAGCATGGTCTCAATCACTCCTTAAGTTAATACTTTTTCAAGTATAGACTAGCTAGCTCAACTGAATTACCACTTGATTGTCCATCAGGGTTTCCATGGTGAAAAGATCTTCCACCGTTAGGCGCAAAAAGCGATCGCGATCTACCCGAAATTCTAATCTCAGGCGATCGCTCCCAGGATTACCAGGGGGTTTTAAGGCTGCAATGGTGGGGGCATTTTCATTGAGGGTTTGGGCACTGATGGTGTTAGGACTGAGATTACGGGTTACTAAGCGATCGCCATCAAAATAGACTTCCGTGGCCCCAGCGGTGGTATTTAATTCCCCCAGGATCAATTCAATATTGGTTTGGTTGGGGTTAGAAGCCCCCAAGAATAATTCCACCGGCTCAACCATGGGGTAAGCCTGACCTTCTGGAATTAGGGTATGCCAACCATGGGCGTTGTTTTGCCGATCCCAATAACGAATGCCGTAGCTGTGGTAAAGGAAGTCTTGAATTTCTACTTGTTGACTAACTTGAAGGGCTCCAGTGGCGATCGCGGTAAAGGGTTGTTCCAACTTAATGGTGGCCTGGGGTAACTTCTGGTTTACCCACCGTTGAAAAGCTGGAATTTGGGTAGTCCCCCCACCAACAGCACATGGTTTAAATCATCGATGGCTAGGTTTTGCCGTTGTAATTGTTGTTTTAAGCTCTGCCATAGCCGATCTAACTCACTAAAAAACCCCTGGGTTATTAAAATTTGCTCAAAGGTAACCCGATCGAGGTTTAATTCGTAGCTATTAAAGGAGCGATCGTCAAAAAATACCTCTTCAGCGGTTTCTTGGGTGGTCAACGCAATTTTAACCCGTTCAGCTAGCCGTAGGGTGAGGCTAGAAGCCGGCAGTTGAAAATGTTCTAACAGCCAATAATCAAGGTCACAGCCCCCTAAATTTTTTCCCGCTTTTCCCCATACCCGTACCCGATTACTAGAACCCTGATGGACTGAGCGTTGACCCCATTTCAACCACCCAGCTCCCTGGGATTGCTCTTTTCCTTCAAATTTCACCACAGAAAAATCCACTGTCCCCCCCCAAAATCAATTACCAAAAGGTTTTGGGCGGTATCAATGCCATAGCCGAGGGCGGCGGCGGTGGGTTCATCAATAATTTTGATCCGTTCGATCGCTGACCACTGTTGGGAGGTGGCGGTTAACCACTGACGATAGGCCTCAAAGCTATCCACCGGCACGGTTAAAATTAAGGTATCTAAATCCTGGGGGTCCACTTGCGCCATCACTTGTTCTAAAAACCATTGCCCCACCTGCTCAAAGGTCAGGCTAACCCCATCAACTTCCGGTAAAAAGCCCTGGATTGTCGCCCCAATTCCCCGTTTAAAGTTTTGAAAAAACCGGGGGTCTTGTTTTAAATCTAATCCTTGATCCCTCACCTGCTGGCCTAAAATTACCTCCGCGATCGCTCCATTCTTCACATAGAGCAAACTAGGAATTAGGGGAGGTTGTCCCATTATTTGCTGACTGATGGCCTTGCTGCTTACAATGTCGGGGCTCTTGGTACTGTCATTCCACCGGGCGATAACGGTATTGCTCGTACCAAAATCGATCGCGATCGCCATAGCTTTAATTCCTAATGCTGCTGCTAATAAATCGAACTTTCCATGATATTAAAAGATATTAAAACACAAGATTTTAAGATCATGGGCCTAATGGGGATGTTTAAACGACCCTTGAGCCAGGATCAGCGCAACAAACCAATTGATCATGCCAGCGTTTGATGTGCATCAGACAACCAATGATTTCCGATCATTTCCGATGATTGTCTCTCGGTAGTTCCAAGGATTTTTATAATAAGTGCTCCGAGTAAAGTCAGGAAATAGTTAAAATCGTTGCTCTTAGAACGTGTTTGAAAAGTATCAAATGTTGTGGAGTCGCCCCCTAAATCCCCCAATTTGGCGAACTTTATTGCTTAAAATTTAGGTATAGTCTTTTTAAATAATTAGGGGAAACAAATAGATCTGAAAACATTCCATTGAGAGGAACAGCCACCCCATACTAAATTAAATTGACTA
>JAAUPO010000090.1 GCA_012033095.1 Synechococcaceae cyanobacterium RL_1_2
AAAAATATCTAAAATCACTTCGGTGCGATCGACCACCCTCACCCCACAGGTCTGTTCAATATTTCTCACCTGCATGGGGGATAAATCTCGATCGAAGACCACCAAATTAACCCCTAGGGTCTGAACTTTGAGGGCAATATCATCTACTTTGCCAGAACCCACTACCGTTTTGGAATCGGGGCGCGATCGCTTTTGGGTAATGGTTTCCACTACTTTTCCCCCGGCGGTATCCACTAACCGCTCCAATTCCGTGAGGGTATCTAAGAATTCATAATTGTCCATGGTTTGGGTAATTAAACCCACAATGAGGACGCGATCGATGGATTCATCAACGGTTTGGGCAATATATTCCCGTCTAAACTCCGCCTCTAGCCCTTCGACTAAATCCACAAAATCCTGGCCCATCACCTCCGGCAAGGATAGCAGGGGGGATACATCCCAATAGGCCAACCGATTAGGGTCAGTATCGGCTTTATCCGATTGGGGCAACAGATAGGAAAGATAGGCCTGATCCACAAAGCCTGCAGCCCCTCGGCCCCGACTTACATTTCCTTCCCCCGTTAACGGCAACGTAACCATGGCATCTAAACGTTGTAGCACCATGGCTGTTAAACAAGATTCCTTGGGGGGTTCTGGTTCTAATTGGGTGGCAATACAGCGAATACCACTTAACCGCTCTGCCCCATACCGAGGTAACTCCAACGGCGGAATTTGGGTTTGGCGAGGGGAACCAACCCCCACCCGGATCACTTGGCCCCGCCGATTAATATAGGCACAGACCGGCTGGCGAATCTCTGTGCTGATGGCCCCTAACCGTTGGGCAAATTCTGGAGTCCCAAAGCGATCGGAGGGCATTTTTTGCTCATACAACCGCTTTAATTGTTTGATGTGACTACTTTTTAGCCCTTTAATGTTGCCGAAAATAGTATCGATAATCTTTCTATAAACATGGTGAAGTTAATGGCTTCTATTATATAAGACCTAGATGGAATACCGAAAGAATATTCAGGCTTAAAAGCCACTGTTAGCTAAGGTTTTTTTTGTACTAGATTTAAGATAGTAGAGTGAATCATGGTTGATTAAGAAATCCATGCTTAAATATGGTTAAGATGGTTAAGATTTATGAAACCTAATCTTTCTTTAAACGCAACCCCCTAGGACAAGCTGCTATGGCTTATATCATCAGTACCGTTAATATGAAAGGTGGTGTTGGCAAAACCACTTTAACCGTTAACTTTGCCACTTCCCTTGTTAAAAACCATGGTAAAAGGGTACTGGTGGTGGATTTAGATGCTCAAATTAGCGCGACTTTAAGTTTGTTGTCCCCCCACGAATTTGCCAAAATTCGCAAAGGCAAACGCACCCTCAGCCATCTCCTCGATCGCCTTATTAATCCTAGGGGCAAAAACCAAGCGTTAACGGTACAGGATGTGGTCAGGCCCTACGTTTGTAACCTAAAAGGCTTGGATCTCTTGCCTGGGGATATTGAACTCTATGATGAGTATATGGTGTCCCAGATGCTCCACATGGAAACCCTCACCGCCGATAGTAAAAATTTCCAACAGGTATGGAACAACTTTGAGCGGGTCTTGATTCGAGATTTACTCGCTCCGATCCAAGCGGACTATGACTTTATTATCCTAGATTGTGCCCCTGGCTATAACCTGTTAACCCGTAGTGGCATTGCCGCCAGCAATTTCTATCTGTTACCAGCTCGCCCAGAACCCCTATCTGTTATTGGGATTCAATTATTAGAGCGCAGAATTGCCAAACTCAAAGAAAATCATAAAGAAGATATTCCGATCAATATCGAACTGTTGGGCATTGTATTTATCCTGTCTGGTAGTAGCCTCTTGAATCGTTACTATAACCAAGTAATGAAAAGGGTCAGACAGGACTTTAAACCAACCCAAATCTTTAATACCCAAATCCCCATGGACGTGAACGTAGCTAAGTCCTTGGATAAATTTATGCCCGTGGTGTTAGCCCATCCCACTTCCAAAGGGGCCAAATATTTTGGCAAATTGACCGATGAAGTGATCCAACGCTTGGATTCCCCTGATTTTGTTAGAAAAGAAAGTGAAGATTTATCCAAAGTTAGCTTGAAAAATCTCTAGGTATCGGGATGATGGGCTTTACTCCAAACTTTCCCTAGGGGTTTGAGCACGAAAAGAAGCCCCCATAAATGCCTGGTGGTATTTACCGACAATGGCATAATGGTTAACCAGCAGATTAGTTATTGCTAAAATGCTTTTGCCCTTAAATTATGTTCCTAATTCCCCTGCTATGAATTTTACCCCTGCTGAAATTGCCAGCGAAGGCCTTAAACCAGAAGAGTATCAAGAAATTGTTAACCGTCTAGGACGGGAACCCAATCGGGCCGAACTGGGTATGTTTGGGGTAATGTGGTCTGAACATTGTTGTTACAAGAATTCTCGCCCCCTATTAGGTCAATTTCCTACCACTGGCGATCGCGTGTTGGTGGGGCCCGGAGAAAATGCTGGGGTCGTGGATCTAGGGGATGGGATTCGGTTAGCGTTCAAAATTGAATCCCACAACCACCCTTCTGCGATCGAGCCGTTTCAAGGAGCGGCCACCGGGGTAGGGGGAATTTTACGGGATATTTTTACCATGGGAGCTCGCCCGATCGCGATTCTCAATTCCCTCAGATTTGGCAAATTAGAAGATAGTCAAACCCGAAGAATTTTTCAAGGGGTGGTAGAAGGCATTGCTCACTACGGTAACTGCATTGGGGTACCCACCGTTGGGGGAGAAGTTACTTTTGACCCAGCCTACCATGGTAATCCCCTAGTGAATGCCATGGCGTTAGGGGTGATGGAAACGAAGGACATTGTAAAAGCAGGGGCTTCTGGCATTGGTAACCCGGTGATCTATGTTGGTTCCACCACCGGGCGGGATGGCATGGGTGGAGCTAGTTTTGCTAGTGCTGAACTAACGGAAGATTCCATGGACGATCGCCCAGCGGTACAAGTGGGGGATCCCTTTTTAGAAAAATCCTTAGTGGAAGCCTGTTTAGAAGCATTTAAAACGGGGGCTGTTGTTGCCGCCCAAGACATGGGGGCAGCGGGTCTCACCTGCTCCACCGCAGAAATGGCAGCAAAAGGGGGAGTCGGAGTTGAACTGGATTTAGATCAAATCCCGGTGCGGGAAGAGGGGATGGTTCCTTATGAATATTTGTTATCGGAATACCCAGGAAAGAATGTTGTTTGTGGGCCATCAAGGCCGAGAACAGGAACTGATTGATATTTTTGAAAAGTGGGGACTCCATGCAACGGTAGCTGGTCAAATTATTGAAGAACCCGTAGTGAGAATTTTCTTTCAGGGGGAAGTGGCAGCGGAAATTCCGGCTTTAGCTCTATCCGATGACACTCCCATTTACCACCGAGAATTGTTAGCTCAACCCCCTGCCTACGTAGAAAGTGCTTGGGATGCAAATATTGAGGCATTACCGGATCTATGCAAAACAGATCCGAAACAAGTATTACTAAACTTATTGGCTAGCCCCACGATCGCTTCTAAAAGATGGGTCTATCGTCAGTACGATCATCAAGTACAAAATGGCACTGTGCTGTTCCCCGGAGGAGCTGATGCCGCTGTCATTAGAATTTATCCCGTAGCTAGCCACAGTGAAGGAAAAGTTTATCCATCTCCAGAAAATTATCGTCGGGGAGTAGCGGCCACCACGGACTGTAATGGTCGGTATGTATATCTCAATCCTTACGGTGGAGCGCAGTTAGCGGTGGCAGAAGCGGCTCGAAATTTGAGCTGTGTAGGAGCTAGACCGATCGCGATTACTGACAATCTTAATTTTGGTAGCCCCGAAAATCCAGTGGGATATTGGCAACTAGCCGAAGCCTGTCGGGGTATTGCCGATGCTGTCGTACCTTTAGTACCCCAGTGACCGGTGGCAATGTGTCCCTTTATAACGAGACTTTGGATAGTAACGGCAAACCCCAAGCGATCTATCCTACCCCCGTGATCGGCATGGTGGGTTTAGTGGATGATGTTACTAAGGTTTGTGGCCAAGGGTTTAAGCATCCTGGCGATCGCATTTATCTTTTGGGGAGTAACGCCCAAACAACCCTAGGAGCTTCGGAATATTTAGCGGTCTGTCATGATGTGGTAGCGGGTAAACCACCGGAGTTAGATTCGGAGCTAGAACTTAAAGTCCAAGCTGCTTGCCGGGAAGGAATTGCCCGTGGATGGTTAGCCTCCGCCCATGATTGTGCAGAAGGGGGCCTCGCGATCGCCCTAGCGGAATCTGCCATCAGTGGGGGGGTCAGTGCCAATGTGGATATTCCTAATCACCGGGGAGATCGTCTAGATCAGTTACTTGTGGGTGAGTCCGCGAGTCGTATTATTGTTTCTGTGACCCCTGAGCATCAAAAGGATTGGGAACAATACATCCAAACCGCGTTGCCCCATAGTTGGAGTTATATCGGCATTGTGATTACGGCCCAAGCTCCGTTTATCATCCACGTCAATGATCAACCCATTTTGTCTGTGACCTTAGAGGAAATTACGACCCCCTGGACTACTGCGATCGAAAGTTACCTTTAATCGGAATTGTCGATCAACCATAAAGACTAGTACTGCTGGGGGTAAATTTATGATCTATTTTCCATGCCTTGAGTCAGGAGTCAGGAGTCAGGAGTCAGGAGTAATGTTTTTATACTATTTACTGTTATTTGAGAACTAGAGCATAAACTTACCCCATCGAGTACTAGTTGAGACTAATAGGAGATACGCACAAGCCCCCTAAATCCCCCAAATTTTGGGGACTTGCTTGAACAATTGTCCCCAAGCATCATGGTTCCCAGGACAGAATCGAAATTTTTGCGTAAGTCCTGACTAATGAGTTTATCGGTAAAGCTTATAGCTCTATCGATAGGTTTTCATCCCTCCTAGATCCCTAGCCGATATCGCCATAGCCCAAAAACTTACACCCCCCCCAAGGGACAAAACCCAATTTGGTAATTTGGTAGGGGTCAATGATAGTTGCTTTAGAACAATCATTGTGGAAGCATAGTCGCGATCGCAATAATGCTTGTAAGTTTTCTAGCCGTAGTTAATCTGATCACAACAGATTAATCATGGATAGTTAAAACCTGAATAAGCCTTTAAACATGTCCTGATCTTTATTATTTATGGCTATAGCGATAAATTTTTCCATGTAATGGATTTATTCCGGTTTATGTAAAGCCTGTTTGATTACATCCCAGGCCTTGCTTTTACGACTATTTCCTTTTGCCCACTGCATTTCCATCAAGATCGTATGCACTTGACTAAGTTCATTCGGCTCCCCTTCTATTTCCTCCACTTCATGCTCAGAGACGAAGAAGTTAGCCTTGAGATCCTCCTCTAGTTCCTTCGCGGTGAATTCATAGCCCCAGTTTTTAGCGACTTTAATAGTAATGCGAACAAACTCCTCCAAGGAATTAGACTGAATGAGCTCCTGTTGTAGTTCTGGAGTTTGTAAGATCTTTTGAAAAAATCTTCTAAGGATTTATTGGCCATAGCTTTAAACTCGAATAGTGCTAACAAAAATAATCGTAACGAGGAATCGGGTTGATAGATGGCGAATCTGCCTAAGTTACCATAATCCCACATTCCACCAGGTCGAAATCTATAGAAACCTATCCCCCCATATCTTCATAGCATTTCAATAACAAAATATTATCGACCACCTTCAGAAAATATTTTTGGCCTAGGGTTGTATTTGTTCCCATAGGTTTCGCGGGTGATTGGTCTTGTATGGTGATCACACTTTCCCCCTGTTCTATGGGATCTGGGGAGTTGGTAATAGTATTGGTGATAGTAAAAGTTTCCAGTTCGGTTTTTTCCTCAGAGACAATAATGGGGGTTTCTGTTGCGGGGCTATCAATGGTGATACTAGATAACTCGATCGCGGTTTCCTGGGCCTCAGTGATGGGCGCGATCCGTTCTTCCCTTGGCTCCAGCTCGATGGCAAGGGAGTCTAAGGCCCCATCCGAATTTTCCCCTAACGTAACCGTAGAACTCGCACTATCCCCCAACTCTTCTTGTGGGGGCCCTTCGTTGTTAGCGATGCTTGTTGGTTCTGGGTCATCATCATTCACAACATTGTCATTGACTAGTTCAACGATGGGAAAGGTTTCCTCTGGAGATTGATCGGGGTAGGTTTGAGGAGGAGGAACATCGACCTCTGGAGGTAGTATTTCTAATGCTTGCCCTGGGTTACCGTCTAACGCTCCATCCTCCAATTCCATAGTGATCCCGTCGCTATCGGGGTCTAAATCTTCCCATGTTAAGTCCCATCGCTCCATTACCGCTGTGGTGGTTACGGGACTCCTATTGGTTTCCGGCAAAGTTAAAACCCAAATGTCATTATCATTGGTCGTATTGGTAGATGGTTGATTGGTGATGGTGGCCCTTGGGGAGACTGGAGCAACAAAATCATCAAAATTTAATACCCATTGTTCGACCCCAGAGGGTAAATCTTGATTTGATGGGCCCGCCGCAGGAGGTTCACTTTCCGCCGTTGATTGTAATTGCTGTTGGAGAGCCGCTGCCACCGCGCGTTCTATTTGATCTTCATTTTCTTCTCCCTCTACTTCTTCTCCCTCTACTTCTTCTCCCCCTGGTTCTGGAATAGGTGAGGGAGCTGCTTCAACTACCCCATCAGCTTGGTAATCGAGGTCTTCGTGGGTAGAACTAGGTTCATCCTGCTGAATCCCCTGGTCTCCAACCAACACTGTATCTTCTTCGATCGCGGTTTCTTCCCCAGAAGTTGCCAATTCTTGCCCAAGATCCTGGGTTGCCCCGGAGGGTTTTGCTTCTGCTTTTCGCTCATCTTCCTTGGCATTGCCAGTATTATTGGCAATAATGGCCGTTTCTGCGGCGATCGTTATCGGGCCAGGTTCAAGGGTTGCTGGTTCTACCGGGCTATCCGTCACCTCTTCTTCCGGGTTTTGATCTGGGCTACTGGGCTCTAGGTCATTCCCAGCCATTGGCTGTTCTAGGGCTTTATTGGTGGTACCTCCAACGCGATCGAGAGCATCCGTTTCAGTCATTGGTAAATTAGCCCAAGGAATTTGCCGCAGGTTTTGATCCGCCACTAAAACTAATTGACTGACCGTACTCAAATATTTAGCACAGAGCTCATTAAGCTGTAATGCCTGGGTTAATTCTGGTGCCGTTAAATTTGAAAAATTATCTAAGGAGCCACCTAGATCAATGCGATGGTTAGTCAGTTGATTGTTAACCAACAGAAAGAGTAACAGACAGTTTTGGTGGTGGTGGTAATAGATACTAATCAAACCCACTTCCGGGGAAGCCACGATCTCCTGAATATCCTTGTAGGTGATCAATTTCTGCACTTCCGTTAAAGCTTGCAGGGGGGATTGATAATAAAAACTTTCCCACTTTTGCCCCCGTTCAGTGAGTAAGGTGTCTATCTGCTCACGATGTCTAACTTGCTGGGTACTTTGCCATAAACGTCTGGTGGTGTTGAGTTGTTCCTTGGTTTGGGCGTAACTAGTAGGAGTTTTAGCAAAATCTGCAATAATTTGGGGTCGATAATGCCAATAACGGTAATTTTCTAAGGTGGAAAGCACCTCTTCCCACGCTTCTTGCTCTATGGCTGTGGTGAGTAAACGTTGGTAAATGGTTTCATAATCTTCATAATTCTCCATCTCCACCATTGCCTGTAACACCAAATGATAAGCCGCAGTAAAGTGTTCTGGAAAATTGAG
>JAAUPO010000091.1 GCA_012033095.1 Synechococcaceae cyanobacterium RL_1_2
AATCACATCCAAAGACTCCGACGGGCGCACCATCGGGCCTCGCTATCAGTCCATAGGTTTATCAAGGCACAAAGCCTATGTTGTTAATATAGTCTTTTTGAATAATTACGGGAAGCAAATAAAGCTAAAAGCATTCCACATCAAGATAAAACCATCCCAGACTAAACTAAATTGACTATATTTATGGTTTTTGGAGGGGATAGGAATGGATGGAGTTGTGGCGGTTTTAGTTGTTAAGTATTTTTGTGAGATCAAAATTGGCCACTAGCAATTCCTTCCCGATGTCTGCTTGTTTTTGTTTGTAATTATTCATGCCGTATTGTAACTGCCAGGGCATTAGGTAAAAGTCTTGATATAGATGGTGAATATACTCGCTATTGTCGTAGGTCATTAACCAGCGGTGGGGGCAATTAACTAGGGTTTGATGTAAGCGATCGTGGTCAAAACCAGTGTGAAGATTACCTTTTTTACCATACAGTTTAGATTTGGTGACCGAGTAATAGGGGGGATCTAAAAAAATAAATACATCCTCACCCGGTTGGTTTAATAGCTCACTATAGTCCTGGTGGAAAATATCGATGGTTTGTAAGATCTGACTTGCTTGGTCTAAGCGATCGATGGAAGAATCGGTAAAGCGACTTTGAAAGGAAGCTTCTGAGTAGCCCCCCGAATCAGCAACGCCAGAAAAAGTAATGCGGTTTAACACAAAAAAATCCACAGCCCGTTGAAAATCCGATAGGGAATCTTCCCTCCTTGCCATTAATTGCTGATATAAAACCCTGCCATTTTTATAATCAGTCTTAACCCTCCTCAGTTCTTCAATTAAGGCTTGAGGTTCTAGTTTTAATTGGCTCCATAAACAATACAGTTCATAGTACAGTTCGCTGGCTAAAAATTTAGCTTTAGGGTAGGTTTGGACACAATAAAAACTAACGGAGCCCCCTCCAAAAAATGGCTCCCTAAATTCTTGAAAGGCAGGAATATAGTTTTTTAAAAATTTAATTGCCCTCGATTTTCCTCCGGGATAACGTAGCGGACTTTTAATCATTATTAATTAGGATTTAATTGAAATTAATTTACGGTGACGGAAAGACAGCCCAGTTGCTAATCATGGCAAATCAATTAAGTTAAGCTAAAAATAAAAGATCCCCCTAGCCCCCTTAGCCAGGGGAAAAAAGAGATTAGCAATAATTAAAGCTTGATCTGTAGTGATAATTTTACGATTTGGTATTAACTGATAATGAAGTTTCGAGCTTAAATCATCAAAATAAGTTCTGATGCGAAGGGGATGCTTGGGAAGGCTGAAAACTTATTTGTTTATTTATTTATTTGCACCCTAAACCCCGTTTTTTGATGAATGAATTAACTAACTATCTCGACGGCGATCGTAGTCCTGGATGAACGATTCCACCAGAGCCACATCCTCTTTACTACCAATGTAAAGGGGGGTGCGTTGGTGGAGTTCCGTGGGAATATAATCTAACAGGGGTTCTGAACCAGTGCTAGCCTTGCCTCCGGCCTGTTCCACTAACCAAGCGAGGGGAGCACTCTCATAGAGTAACCGGAGTTTTCCTTGGGGTTGTTTGGTCGTCCCTGGATAGAGAAAAACGCCTCCTTGGGTCAAAATGCGGTGAATATCCCCCACTAACGCCCCACTATACCGGGCGGTATAACCATCATGGCGATGGACGTAGCGAATGTATTCCCGGATCGATTCATCCCATTGCCAATAGTTCCCTTCATTGACGCTATAAATGGGGCCATGGTCGGGAATGTTAATATTTTCCTGGGCTAGGATAAATTCCCCCAAGCTAGGATCAAGGATAAAACTATGGACTCCTTTCCCGATCGAGTACACCAACATGGTAGAAGGGCCATAGAGAATATACCCAGCGGCTAATTGTTTATGGCCATCCTGCAATAGATCTAGGGCTTTACCATCAAGGTCATCCCCTTCCTGTTGACGAATGGAAAAAATGGAGCCCACATTCAAATTAATATCCACATTAGAAGAGCCATCAATGGGATCGTACAGGAGGGTATAACGACCGATCGGGCAATTTTCGGGAATGTAATAGGGCTGCTCCATTTCCTCTGAAGCCAAACGACACACTAAGCCACTTTGCTTGAAAACAGAGATGAATACGTCATTGGCATAGAGATCCATTTTTTTGACTGATTCCCCCTGCACGTTAGTTTCCCCAGTAAAACCGAGGACATTATCCATTAACCCCGCCTGGCTCAGACGACGGGCAATTAATTTTCCCGCTAGGGCAATACGGTTCATAATCGCGCTCAAGTCTTGGGCATCTAGATCAAAACTTTGTAGTTGTTGGAGGATGTGGCGAGATAGGGTGGTGCAATCGCGATCGAGGTTCGTACCAAGGATGGAATCAGGGGAAGTCATACTCAAAGAAAAACTAAAGTCTGAAGTTTAACGGTGGGTGAATAACTTCCTATGGTAAAGACGATCGCGGTCTAAGTTGCCCCATTGTTAAGATGATGCCGAAGAAAGATAAAAATCGTGACGTTACTTTCTAAATCCCCATCTTTGATGATCCTATGGAGATAGTTCTACATTATCCGCATTATCCGCAGTTTCGATCCCTGGGGTGGCGTTGGTAATGGCCGTGGTTTCATCCATCACCACTACGGAGTTAGTTTCTTCCTGGGGGGCCATAACGGCTGTAGGTGATTGAGTTTCTCCCGTCTTTTTTTGCTGCAACATCTGCAAAATTAATAATTGCTGCTGAGCCCGAAAGTCCAAGGAGGCATTTCTAATATTAGTTTGGGCATCGGCGGTAAATTCCCCCATGCTACGCACATCCCCCCGTTGGGCTTGGTGAATTAAATCAAAGGGATTAAGACCATCGGGGCCGCTAAAGGTATCACTCTCACTAGATTGATAGCCCCCACCATTGCTGGTATTGGCATAGGCAGGATTGATTAACCCTAATGTAGAGATGGTGAGGGTTAAAGCGGCAAGTTTAAAGACATGAGGACGCATGGCAATCACTGGGGTTAGGGTTTATGGTCAAAAAATTATAGGTAAGTTACAAGCTCGATCACTAATCACTAAATAAATACCGATGTTTACTGAAGACTTAACGGAATTTTTAGCTAAAACGACGGCGTAATAGAGGCTGAATGGAGATTAAAATCAAGCCATCAAACAGGCCTAGTAGTAATAGTATGGTAGCAAAATTGAAATCTAGCCAGGGGGTGTGCATCATTATGGACTGTAACCCCCAATCGCTGTGGAGATAGAGGTAACGGATCGGCTCGATCGCGTAGGTGAGGGGATTGAGGCTAGAAATCACCTGTAACCACCCCGCCATAAACTCCAGGGGTGCAAGGGCCGTACTGGCAAAGAGGAGGGGTAGGTTGGTAACAAAGATAACGGCAATTAACTCAATATGGCCCGGTAATGCAAAGGCTAAAGCTAGGCTTAATGCGGTGACTCCCAACACGATCATTAGCACAATGCCCACGATCGCGAGTAAACCGAGGGCATTGGGTAAACTCGCTCCGAGGATGGCACTTAAACCAATAATCACAGCGGTTTGGATCATGCTCAAGGCCACAATATAGACAGTGGAGGCGGCCACAATGGAATAGCGGGTGGCTAGGGGGGCACACAGTAAGCGATTTAAAAAGCCAAATTCGCGATCGAACATCACCGGTAAACCCGCGTTTAAAGCCCCAGAAAATGCGGTAAACACAATGACACCGGGGGCTAAAAATTGACTATAGCTAATGTCATTACCCAGGAATCCCTGGGGCGCATTTAAGAATAACGCTCCAAATAAAATTAACCACATGACCGGTTGAATCACCCCGGCCACTAAAGTTGAGGGGCGGCGTTGTAATTGAATAAAGAGACGACGGGTGAGGGCGGTGGTTTCTTGCAGAAAATCCTGCCAGGGCCGTTCAGGGTATTCAATGACTTCGTTTTGGATCAATGGGGGGTCAAAGGTTTGGCTGGTCATGGTGATTAATCTTCACTCTACTGTTATAAATGTTTGGGTATGCGGAGTACTAGGGCACAAGTTAGACGGAGGAAAATAAAAATCTCAAAGGGAAGCCGTTAAGGCCAGGGTTAAACCAAGGATAGCAAGGGGAAGCCTATTGTTTCATCTGTTGCTTTTTCTCTTTTTTGAGATCCCGGCTGCCCATGGCGGCAATTTCTGCCTCAATAATGGTTTTGCCGGTGGCCTGTAGGTACACATCATCTAAACTGGGCCGGGATTGGGCAAGGCTAAAATGGGTAAATGGGCGGCATTAATGGTGGTTTCGATCGCGCTTAGGGCTTGGGCTTCTTCCCTGATCACTAAATTTAAGGAATTACCTTGGTTGGAGTTAATAATGACCGTTTCCACGATCGGTAAGGCCTGTAATAGCTCCTGGGCTTGGTGGGCTTCCTGGATGGGGGTAAATTCCCTCAGGCGTAATGTGACGCGATCGCCCCCGACTTTTTGCTTGAGGGCGGCGGGGGTTCCTTCAGCGATAATTTTGCCGCTATCAATAATGGCTAAGCGATCGGCTAAAATATCAATTTCTTCCAGGTAATGGCTAGTGATCAACACCGTTGTGCCACTGGCTTTGATTTGCCGTAAAAATTCCCATACCGCCCGACGACTTTCAATATCTAAGCCCACCGTGGGCTCATCTAGGACTAACACTTGGGGTTGGTGGAGCAGACCGGCCGCGAGGTCAAGACGTTTACGAATCCCGCCGGAATAGGTGCCCGTTTTTTGATGTTGATACTCCTCTAAACCCAGGACGGTGGTTAATTGGGCAATTCTTGTTTGGGCAAAGTCCTTGGGTAATGGTATAAATCCGCCTGTAATTCTAATAATTCCTTACCGGTCAAAATTTTATCGATCGCGACTTCCTGGGCCACATAACCTAATTTCCGTCGGGCTTGCTTTGGTTGCTCGATCGCAGAAATTCCCCCCACCGTGATGGTGCCGCGATCGGGTTTGGTGAGGGTGGTTAGACAACGAATAGTGGTAGTTTTGCCCGCACCATTGGGGCCTAATAACCCAAAAATTTCCCCCTGACTAATGCAAAAGGAAACATCCTCAATGGCAACGGCAGGGCCATAACTTTTTTGAGATGGGCTATTTCAACAGCTACAGTCATAGGGAGCGTATAAATTTAGGGCAATAGTAATACCAATGCTAGATCATTGGGGGGTTAGGGATCTAGTTAAGTGAAAAAATCAAGGGTAAATAACCTGATGGCCAGGTGTCCCCTTTGAGCTGATCCCTTTTCTGTTGATAAAAAAGCCCCTGATGTAGGAGCTAGGAATTAGGCGATCGGGTTCAATTAAGTTCCATTAAAAGTTTAGATCCCCGATTAGATCCCCTTGAGTAGGGTTAATAGTTAGTTTCCTCTTCGTATTCCAGGGCAATTTGTTTTTCCGGAATATTTAAAGGGGGAGCTTCGTAGGGTTGGGCTTCGGTGTCATCGTCCCAGACATCTTGCTCCACATTGTCATCCTTGGCTAACGGGGGAGGAGGGGTTTCCTCATAGGTAGCAATCATGGGCTTAGGAGGAGTATCATCCCAGTTGCTTTCCTCCTCATAATCATTGTAAAGGGGAACTTCAGCCCGTCGGGGTTCTGGCCTGCGCTCTTCCCGCCAATCATCATCCTCATCCCAAGCTTCTTCCCGGATGGGGGTACGTTGGGGCTGTTGTTGCACGGGGGGAGAGATGGGAATACCTGTGCCTAGCTGGTTTTCAGGGCGAGCGGTGGGGGGATAATAAATTTCTTCATCGTCCCGTTCCCAAGGGGGGCGACCAATGCCTAAGCGTTCCAGTAACCCCACCGTAACCTGGGAAATACGATCCTCAGCCCCTTCAAACACGATGATACGGTTGGGGCCACTGCTAACGATTTCTTCTACGGAAATTTCGTAGGTGCTGATCATTTGATCAGGAATTTGGGGAATGCCCAAGGAGGCAATGATTAAAGAAGAAACTTTTCCTGTGTCGATATTAAATTGAAAGTCCCGCACCCGGCCGAGGGGCTCTCCAGTTTCAGTAATGACTTCACAATTAATTAAGGTGCTGTAAATATCCGTATTAACATCTTCGATCGCGTCTTCATCTTCCACTAACACCACATCGCCGGTTTTTTTGATGGCATCAAGATACATATGTTTAGGGATGCCTGAAATAGAGAGCATATTGTCCCGCAGGCTTAGAGCAACAACTTCCCGCTGATCGATATCAACCAGAACTTCTTTGACAACTCCCAACTTTTTCCCAGAACTTTGGGTAATAATTTGGGTGTTGATAAATTCGTTGCGTAAACGAGTATTTTCGATGGTCATAGTTAGTTGCTTTAAATCTGCTTTCGATGAGGAAAGGGGCGAAACTAAAGATAGTTTGTTAATAAAATGTAATGTTAATTCCAATGTTAGCAGATTTTATCATGGCTTTAATTAACTACGGGTTTTGGCTTAATGGGAATAGTTGCCATCATTTCAGCCTCTAAGCGATCGTACAGTTCCACCAGGGATTCCCCTAGGTTTTCAAAATAGGTGGCGGGGGGTTGCTCCACTTCAAAATGGATCAAGTTAACCTGGCTATGGCCAATGCTCAACATCACCACTTCTGTTTCGGGGTTGTGGTTGTCAATGATGCCTAAAATTTCCTGTAAAAAACCGTTAACGTTGCGGTTAAGTTGCTCGATCGTGGCACGGGGACAATCCACAAAATGGGGCTCAGGATAGAGATCAATGCCCATCAAAGAACCCTCTTCCCCTTCATTTTGCTGGGCCATGCCCCAAGTAAGGGCGGCTAGCTCATGGGGATATTTTTTGACAAATTGATTTAATTGATATTGCCAGGGTTCAACGGGGACGGGGGGTTGGGAACCAAACATACTTTAGGTTAAGGGAAAATATAAAATATCAAACGGAAATAAGAGAGTTTCACTTTTGTCATGCTCGACGAATAAGTTAGTCATCACAAAGGCTTATTTTATAAGGATTTTGCGATAACCAAAAAAGGCAATAGCATTATATTTTTGGAACTCTCGGAAATAATTATAGCGATCGCCGATCTCAATCTAACCCGTAAGGGTCGATGAAAATCAATCTTGTCAAGCTGAAGCTTAACCGTTAATGGTTCCGGTTAGGGGCGAACTCGCACTAGCATGGGATTTAATGGGGATGCGGCCGGCTTGGTAGGCGAGGCGGCCGGCTTCGGTGGCCATGCATGGCTTGGCCCATTTTTACCGGATCTTGGGCCAGGGCGATCGCGCTATTAATTAACACCGCATCGGCTCCCATTTCCATCGCAAGGGCCGCTTCAGAGGGGCTACCAATGCCCGCATCTACCACCACAGGAATATTGCTTTGTTCGATAATGATGCGAATGTTGGCTTCGGTTTTAATGCCTTGGCCCGAGCCGATGGGGGAACCCAGGGGCATCACCGTGGCACAACCGACCTCCTCTAACCGTTTAGCGAGTAGGGGATCGGCGTTGATGTAAGGTAGCACCGCAAAACCTTCTTTTACCAATGCTTCCGCCGCCTCTAACGTCCCGATCGGTCAGGTAATAAATATTTACTATCGGGAATTACTTCTAACTTGACAAAATTATTATCCTCTTGGCCTAGTAATCTAGCCATTTCCCGGCCTAGGCGAGCTACCCGAATGGCTTCCTCTGCGTTCGGTACAGCCGGCGGTGTT
>JAAUPO010000092.1 GCA_012033095.1 Synechococcaceae cyanobacterium RL_1_2
TAAATTAATTGAACTATAATTGTGAGGACAATATCCCATCTTCATTCTCAACACAAATCAAATACTACAGTTGTTGTTATACAAGGTTTTGATGCCTGTTGTCCCCTTTTAAGGCAGTTTTCGTTAGGACTTACGCCCAAGCCCCCTAAATCCCCCAAATTTTGGGGACTTGGCTTGAACGATTGTCCCCAAACATCCTGGTTCCCAGAACAGAATCGAAATTTTTGTGTAAGTCCTGGGTTTACCCACAAATTTCAGATTGGTTAAATTTAGATTGCCCAAAAGTTGTATGATTATTAATCCTTGCTTCTGCGGAAATGTGTCAGAGCAGCTTTAATAATGGCAATTTCTAGAAGCCATCTAGTCCATAAGGAGAACATATATATTATGCGTAACTATGAAATGATGTACATTTTACGGCCTGATCTGATTGATCAAGAAGTAAAACAAATCATCGATAAGTATGAAGATTTCATTAAAGAGTACGGGGCTGAAGAAATTCAAATCACAACCCTAGGGAAAAAACGTTTAGCTTACCCCATCAAAAAACATCAAACGGGTATTTATATCCAAATGAACTATAAAGCTCTAGGAGGTCAAGTGGCTCCCCTAGAACGGGCGATGAGAATTAGCGAAGAAGTTCTACGTTACCTCACCCTTTGCTTAGATGAAGAAGAAATTGTGGAAGTGGATATGCGTAACACTAACGCCGTAGTGGAACCCATTCTTCCTAGCAACACCGGCAATAGTGATGGCCCCCGTAAAACCGAGCCTGTAACCCTTAAGATGATTCTTCCTCCTCCGATGATAGTGAAGTAGCCACGGAAGTAGTAGCAACAGAGAGCGAAGATGCTACCACCGTAGCAGTAACTACCGAAGAAGCCGTCGCCGAAGAAACCGTTGCAGCAGCAGAATAAATTGCACGTTCCCAGATAGATTAGCCATATCGACGCTTTTACTGGGAGCATCTGAACTTTTGCAGAAACACTCATCTTAGGAGTTGAAACCCCTATTCTGTCGTTAGCAAAGTAGGCAATTTACATAATTGAGATGCTCCCCTTTTACTTTGTCTATAGCCGTGCCATAGAGGTTCGGATATGGTCAGAAGGACAACCTTGGGTTCTGTAAAAATGGACGATCGCTGACCTATCCCTCCACCGATGACGGTTATATTTCCCCCTTAATGCGTTCACTACGATGAGGGGGATTTTTAATGGCGGCTTAATTTATAGTCAATTTAATTTAGGATGGGATAGTTATTACTCGCAATAAAATACTTTCAGTCCTATTTGTTTCCCGTAATTATTCCAAAAGATTATATTTTAAAAAATTTATACCTTAACTATTCACTAGTACTTGATGGAGTTGCAGCTATAGAAATTGAGGCAAAAGCTGCCCTCAATCCCTCAAGGTTGGGGGTGAGGGGCTGGGGAAATAGCTTCTAGGTTGAGATCAACGTCCAATGACGATCGCTCGATTGATAGACCCGATAATTGTCAAAATTGGCTTGTTGCGCGAGGGATTCCACTTCTTCTAGGGTAAAAGCCGCGTGGAGGGAGTCGGCAAATAATTGGGTTTGGTGGGCATCAAAATTAGGATCGATCGCAGCAACCATTTGCTCAATTTTATCCTTGCTCCTAGGGCGAAATAAATCTCGTAACAGTATTTTTCCTCCTGGTTTTAGGACTCGCTTAATTTCCCGTAAACAAGGCAGAGGATCGGGTAAATGGTGTATCAAACTATTAGAAAGAACTAAATCAAACGACTGATCGGGAAACTGCACCGCCTTACTATCCATGAACGCCAATGAAATCCAATGGCCTAGGCCCGCTTGATCGATATTTTGCTGAGCGATCGCTAACATCGAAACCGCTAGGTCGATCGCGGTAATATGCCATTGGGGCCGTTGTTGGGCCATGAGGATCGGAATACGAGCTGTGCCTGTCCCTAGATCTAAGACTTGAGCTACCTCTGTGGGCAATAACTCCCATGCCAATTCAGCAAACGCGGTATTAACAGCCAAAAAATCCATAGCATCGTAGGCGATCGCTTCAGCCGCATCGTCCATTACTTCAGGCTCAAGAATACGAGGAATCATAAACTTTTTATTTCACAAGATAAAAATTTTGCCAACGGGATAGAGCATCACCCTAGCCCCCTTAACCAGGAAAAACAAAGTGGGAGCAATAACTTAGGTTTGATCTGTAGTGGTAATTTTAAAATTTGTTATTACTTAAGGCTATCGTTAAATTAACTTTGTTGTTTTCCATATTTTCCATTAGTGTATTTTGGTCTATTTAGTGCCTGGCTGCCATGAGTTATTGTCCTAACCCTGCCTGCGATCGTCCCCATAATCCTGACACGGTAACGGTTTGCCCTAGTTGTGGTCAAAACCTGTGGTTAAACGATCGCTTCACCATTGAACGGCTATTAGGCCAAGGGGGATTTGGACGGGCTTTTTTAGGTCAAGCGGACGATCAATCCTGCGTAATCAAACAGCTTTATCTAGACACTAAGGATCAACGGATAGCCAAAAAAGTAGTGCAATTATTCAAGCAGGAAGCCGATCGCCTGAGGGAATTGGGTACCCATCCCCAAATTCCTAAATTTATGGGTAACTTTGAGCAAGCCGGACAATTATATCTAATCCAGGAGTTTATTCCTGGTAAAACCCTCTCCCAAGAACAATGGTATGGTCGGGTAGATCTCCACAAAGCAATTATTACCATTTTGGTAAGTTTATTGCCGGTATTGCAATTTATCCACGATCGCCAAGTGATCCATCGAGATATTAAACCAGATAATATTATCCGTCGTAACCATGATGGTCAATTAATGTTGATTGATTTTGGGGTAGCAAGGCCCTATACCCAAACCGCCATGTTAGGAGGAGCAACCATTATCGGCACCCCTGAGTTTATGGCCCCAGAACAGAACCGAGGTCAGGCCTTACCCGCTAGCGATATTTATAGCTTGGGGGTAACGTGCCTGCGGTTAATTACGGGGGTTTCCACCATGAAAATGTTTGATGTGATGGAGGAGCAGTGGCATTGGCAAGATTTCATTCCAGACCGCATTCATTTGGGGGAAGAACTTTGTACGGTACTCAATAAAATGGTGGCCTATCGTGTGCGCGATCGTTACCACAGTGCAACGGAAGTACTCAATGATTTAAATCCTATTTTCCATCATCCCCCCATCCCACTTCTGGGCCCTAATACCCCCAATACGGTGCTTCAAACCTCCTCGTTAGCTCCACATCCGCTAACCCCCGCATCCACCACAGTGCCCCTAGTGTCCCATCAAACACCAGCCATAACCCCCCAGGAACCAGAACCGGTAATAGTGGATTTTTCCCATTTAAAAACCTATCTACAATGGCGACGGTGGCGCAAAGCGGATGATGAAACTTGCAAATTATTATTAGAGTTAGCGGGTAAACTGCCAGGTCAATTACTATTTAACGATGATTTAAAAGCCATTGATCAAGAGTATTTAGCCGCGATCGATCAACTCTGGTCTGATAGTAGTAAAGGGAAATTTGGCTTTAAAGTTCAACTGAAAATTTATCAAGCCGTCGATCGCGAGTACGATGAATTTTGTAATGCGGTGGGTTGGATCGCCCATCGTGCCTCCCGCCCCGATCGTTATTTACAGTTTAGTGGCCGGGCCCCCGAAGGCCATTTGCCCTCCCGTCGTTGGGCTGGGGGTTACCATTGGTGGCGACACCTAGATATTTTGATCGAAAAATTTCAAAAAGTTCAGTAGTAAGCTAAGTATAGCTCTTGTCATAGTAATGAAGACATGGCATGAACTGTAACAGCTCAACCTGTAAGGGGCGGTGCATCTCGATTAAATTAACCATCGCTATAGTAGGCCAATTGTTGTAAAGGGATAATACCAAAACCGTTTTGTTTAGTATGGGGAAATAATCGGGAGCATCTCAATTAATCAGGAGCATCTCAATTATGTAAATTGCCTACTTTGCTAACGACAAAATAGGGGTTTCAACTCCTAAGACGAGTGTTTCTGCAAAAGTGAGATGCTCCCAATAATCTTAATCTCAATTGTTGTTGAGATTAAGAGCTGATGTATAAAGCCCCCCGGCCCCCCAATGCTGGGGGAAAAATTTCTGAAAAATCCAAGACTTACCCAAAAATTTCGATTCTGTCCTGGAAACCATGATGTTTGCTGATGTATAAAGCCCTCCGGCCCCACTTTCTGAACCTGGCTCAGGATCAACGTTTTAATGCTAATTGATGACACACCCTAGTTACCTAGATTCTATCCATAACAATAAACTTCAATAAATTTAAGGTTTTTTCCCAAGGGCGAATTCCAGGAAAGGTTTATGATGCTAGCAACTAGGGTCTAAATGGTGGGAGGCAATAAATTTAGGGTCTGGTAAACCATCGGCATAGGTTTTAGGAGATTTTTGCATCGACTTAACCCTATTTATGGTTTAGAGCCTACAATGTCAGCTTTTCTGTGATCCACACCAATGGTTTGTTTCCGTTGATTCCTTGACTGTTCTTTGACAATATTTAAGATCGTTAAGTGCTATGAGCTTTTCTGCCAATCAATTTTCTAATTTATCTAGTCGTCAATTAAGCCATCAAATAGCTTCGTTGTTAATATATCGATCGGTTTTTGAGAATAAAATCGGACAAATTTTCATCGCCCTACTGCACAGTCTTTATCAAGGGGATCAATCCCAAGGGCGATCGCGGACTTCCGTAGAATGTTTAGATTTATACGGACAATGGTTTCATACCCTGGCGACTAGCGGCAAAAGTTGGCAGGAATATATCATGAATCAAATTTTAAAGGACGAAAATCCCTTTACGCTACAGATCCAACGCCAATCCCTAAAATCTTTACCCCCTTACCTGATTGCCGCAGTGGGCCATGACTTAAAAATATTGCAATCCATTTATAATTTTTCCCCAGACCAAATTACGGAATGGGTGAGTATTGCCACTCAGTTTGCCATCGAACCGATTTCTTGGAATGGGGAAATTATGTGGGAGCATCCCCTGAAGGGCCATCATCCTTGGTCTAGGGGACTAGAGGATTTAGCCTTGTATTATCAAAGCCACGGAGTAGGGGATTTTGGACGATTTTGGGGCTTTACCTGGAATGCGAAGACCCAACGTTTACAAGGGGTGGCCCACCTAGATCCCATCACGTTGAAGGAGTTGGTGGGTTACGAAGAGCAAAAGCAAACACTCGTGAACAACACCAAGGCTTTAATGGAGGGGAAGCCCGCTTTGAATATTTTGCTGTATGGGGCTAGGGGCACGGGCAAATCCTCCTTGGTTAAAGCCCTAGGGAATAAATTTGGGAGCGAGGGTTTACGCCTAATTCAACTTAATCCCCAACAGTTACAATGGTTGCCCCAGGTTTTAGCCACGATCGAGGAAGTGCCCCAAAAGTTTATTATTTTTGTTGATGATTTATCCTTTGAAGAAGACGATGCTAATTTTAAAGCGTTAAAAGTCGCTGTTCAGGGAGGATTACAACAAAAATCCGATAATGTGGTGATTTATGCTACTTCTAACCGTCGGCATCTGGTGAGGGAATTTTTTGATGATCGTCCCCGTCCCCAGGATCTAGGGGAAATCCATAACCGAGATACCATCGAAGAAAAATTATCCTTCAGCGATCGCTTTGGTTTAACCCTCACCTTTACCCCCACCAACAAGACACTTACTTGGATATTGTGCGCCATTTAGCCATACCCATGGCCTTACGATGGAGCAGCCACAATTGGAATTTCAAGCGAAGCAATGGGCCATCCAAAACCATGGCCGTTCTGGGCGATCGGCTAAACATTTTATTGATTATTTATTGGGGCAATGAAAACCGCCCTTGCTCCCCATAAAACTGTTAGGCTAAAGGACGGCAGCCCAAACACTTTCTCCCCATTCCGTTTCTTGTAACTCTTGTAACTATGACTAGTCAAGCCCTGACCTGGGAACAACTCACCACCCTTACCCATTACACCCCCGATCGCACCAACGGGCCCACTAATGCCCAAGCCATCCTCCGGTTATTTGGCCAGGATGAAGGGGACGTGCGGGTGACGTTATACCGAGATAATCATGCCTGGTGTCCCTATTGTCAAAAAATTTGGTTATGGCTAGAGGAAAAAGCAATTCCCTACCGCATCGAAAAGGTAACGATGTTTTGCTACGGACAAAAGGAAGATTGGTATAAACGGAAAGTGCCCTCTGGCATGTTACCGGCCCTGGAGCTAGATGGGAAATTAATTACCGAAAGTGATGTGATTCTCTTAGCCTTAGAACAGGCCTTTGGCCCCCTAGGAGCCCCAATGGAATCCCCGGAGGTCATGGCGTTGAGAAATTTAGAACGACAATTATTTCGGGCCTGGTGCACCTGGTTGTGCTACCCATCGCGATCGCCCCAACAGGATGAAGCCAACCGAGAACAATTCAAATCCGTCGTTCAATTAGTAGAAACCGCCTTCAGCGCAACTCCCGGCCCCTACTTTTTGGCTGATTTTAGTGTGGTGGATACGATCTTCACCCCCTATGTGGAAAGGATGAACGCAAGTTTGTACTACTACAAAGGCTATTCCTTGCGGGAACAAAACCTCAATTTTGGCCAGTGGTTTGATGCCATGGAAACCCGTTCTACCTATCGCGGTACCCAAAGTGATTTCCATACCCACGTCCATGACCTACCTCCCCAAATGGGCGGTTGTTACGCCAATACAGAACCCCAAACCCCCAAATGCCAACAACAGGTAGATCAAGGGCCATGGTTTGGGTTACCGGACGTGAAGTATGGGGAACCCGCCACCGCGAAGGAGGAGGCCCTGGCAAGGGTATTAAAGCACAAGGACAATATCATTAAGGTAAATCCCTTAGATAGTTCGGTGTTCGATCAAGCCCTGCGGTGTGCCCTAACTTATATGATGACCGGAGAGCCCATCGCACCCCCTGCCCATAGTGACGCTGGCTTAAGATACCTGCGCGATCGCATTAATATACCGAGGGACATGACGATCTACGCCGGCAAACGATTACGCCAGGCCCTAGAGAATACTGCTGCCCTAGTCGGCAATCAACAAGGGGAACCCATTCCGTTTAATCATCGCCGCGATCAAGATCCTCAAAATTTTCGTTCCGCCTAAAGATCATTTGTTCTAGCAGATGGCATTTATAGCAGATGGCAAAAATATTAAGCAGATTACTTCCCCCTTGTTTAAAGGAATTGAGGGAGATCATTGCTCGTCAACTGTTTCAAAATTGCCATCTATAGCTATAGCCATAAATATCAAGACATTTCTAACGGGGTAAAATACTTATGTCGTCAGGTTTTACCATAATTAATCTGTTGTGATTAGATTGGCTAGGGCTATACCATCTAGATTCCATTGCTGGAGTAAGAACTAATCCCAAGTCCGCAAAGTAAAGTAAGAAAATATTTGAAATCATTGCTATTGGCCACACTTGAGACCAAAATCACTTTTCCATATTCAATCAAACAGATTTGGGATGAGAAGTAAGAAGTAATACCGATTTTTATAAAAATAGGACAGGCGATAAAATTGTGAAATCTTTGCTATATAGTCTTTTCACAAATTCACAGAATGTTTAT
>JAAUPO010000093.1 GCA_012033095.1 Synechococcaceae cyanobacterium RL_1_2
TGATCACAAAACCGTTTTATTGAGGGAGTGTCATCAATTAGCATTAAAACGTTGATCCTGAGCCAGGTTCAGAAAGTATAGTTTTAAACTGAAATCCTTAGCTAAGAAGAGTTTCAGGTTTAAATGATGACAGGTTCTAGTTCCTGGTAAATCTTAGGGGGGGAAAGCTCATCTGATCGCGATTCGGTAAATCGGCGTAGGGCATAGGGGTTAGGATCGGGGTGCGGCACCGCTGCGATCGCAGATGGGGGATTTCATCGGCTGCAAACTGATGCTGCCATTGCTGCCACGAATTAAAAAACTGTGAGGCCGCGACCAATTACGGCCTACCCTCCATTTTTACCTAGCGTTTAGGGTGGGGAATGGGATTTCCTGAGTGAGCTGATGACGCTAGTTATAAAAGTTAGGATCAGTTGAAACTCTTCCTAGCCTCAAGGGATAGTGACGAATATTCAAAATCTTGTAATTAGCATTAAGCGATCACAGGTAATTGAGTACTGGGATTTTTGATCAGGGCGGGGACGATGCACTTACTAGCTAGCTTTGCTCCAAATAGGTTGCGGGCTACAGGGCCGAGTTGCAGCGCGGCAGCGGCACCCATGATGAAGAGGTTGCACCCTGGCCAGCGCAGATAGGAGTCCAGAATTGGTAAACCGTTGATGACAGGCAAAGGGTTCGTTTTACAAATTTGGGATAGTAAGGGCCATGCTTTGACATCCACTGTGCTACCGGTGGCTAACCAAATGCGATCGATGGGGAGGTGGGTTAGGCAATCGTGGGTCTGGGATTGGTTACAGGTCACTTTCCAGCCATCCCCTTTCCACTCCACAGACTGCACTTCGCATTGTTCATAAAAGGATAGATGACCCTGGCGTTCTAGCCGTCTTAGCTTGGTTAATACGGCCGGGGTTAGGGAGCCACCGTTACGGGCGAATTGAATCATTTGCCAACGGTTTTCCCAATCTGTTTCGGCATGGAAGTCTTGCAAGTATTTTGGGCCGAGCCAACCGGGATCGGCATCGAACAGTTTTTCGTAAAAAGTACGCCGGGCCATCATGATCACTTTTGCACCCCTAGCGATCGCTCCTAAGGCTAAATGACCACTGGTGAGACCACTCCCCACGATCAGTATCTGCTCCCCTGCTAAATGTAATCCCCTTAAATCAATGCCATTGGAATGGAGCAATCGATCGCTCGGATAACTGCATGGTAGGTTGTTTGCCCAGTGGGGAAGGTTCGGCTTGCCTCCAGCGATCGCTAGTACCACTCGTTTAGCGGTTAACGTTTGTCCTCCGCCCAGGGCTAACTTAAATTGTTGCCTACCTTGTTCCTCAAGGAGTTCTAGTTGCTGAACTTGGTCTTTAATCACCCGTTGCTCTAGCTCCCAATCATGGATCACATGGTCACAAAAATCCTGAAATAGTTGGGTTCCTGGTAAGTCGTAGGGAGGATAAAGTTCGTCCGATCTCGATTCGGCAAACCTGCGTAGGGCGTAGGGATTAGGATCGGGGTGGTGCACCGCTGGCGATCTCAGATGGGGGATTTCATAGGCTGCAAACTGATGCTGCCATTGCTGTAACCAATCCCCTGCCGGATCAATCACCACAAAGCGGTGTTCCATAGCCTTCTTTTTTTGGAGCAGGTGGGTTACCAACGTTAACGCTTGGGGTCCAGCACCGACAATGACTATATCAACAGACTGGGGCAATGGGGAGAACTCTACAGGTGATCGCATAGTTAAAACGTTAGGGGTTGCATTTAACACTTTAACTCAACTATGATAATGATTATCATTATCTTTTTGTGCTATAGTTTTGAACCACAATTCTACAAATCCCATGAGGCTGATCACCGTAGTAGGGCCCGCTGGTGTTGGTAAAACCAGGTGGATCAGTCAGTTTTTCCAAGAACGACAGCGGCCTTTATTGTATTACTGTCCAGGATTTAATTCGGTAGATCAAGCCCGAATTGACGCTCAGTTTCCTTGGGTCACTATTGTTCCTGAAGATCAAGTGAAACAAGTCTTTGACACTTTGCCAGATCAAGCCGTAGTTTATTTGGAGCTAGAGGCTAACCTCGATTTGGGTTCTCCATTTCTTACTTCTTTGCCGTGCCATCGGGTCGCAGTGCTTCCCCCTGATTTCCAACAAACATCGGCCTGGCATAATTGGGCGGATGAGATCATCCCGGGCAATAACATCCCGGTAACACCCCCCGATGATTCTCAAGAGTTGTGGCGTATTCCTTTAATTGGCCATGTGTTTGATCCCCCCAGCTTAGATGAAGCATTAATTGAGGTGACGGAAGGAGCTTATGGCCGGGTACAGCGAATGAAAGGAATTTTTGAATTGCCCGATGGCCATGCTTTCTATCTAGATTTTGTGGAGGGATTGCCAGGCATTGAATACACTGAATTGAACCTGGCTTCCTGGCTAGATGGTCGCCCCGATCGCTTTAGTGGCATTGAAGTAAGGGGCTGGAACCTCGATAAAGAGGGCATAGTCCAAACCCTAGTGGATGGAGGACTATCGGATACCGCGATCGCCCAGTACCAGGAACATTACAAAGCAGAACGAGCCCATCAAACCAACCCCCAGGAGAACATTTTAAGATGAAATTAGCAGTCCTATCCTGCATTCACGGTAACTATGAAGCGTTAAATGCGGTGTTGTCCGATATTGATAAACAAAAAGCAGACCAGATATACTGTCTAGGGGATCTAGTGGGTTACGGGCCCCATCCCAATGCGGTGGTGGAGCTAATTCGCTCCCTGGACATTCCCACCTGCCAGGGTTGTTGGGATGAAGATATTGTGGATGGTTTGAATGCTTGTGAATGCAGTTACCCTTCCCAACTGGCGGAAAAGCGAGGAAAATTTGCCCATGAGTGGACAGATAAAATGATCTACCCAGAAGTCCGGGAATACCTAGCCACCCTGCCCATGACATTACGGTTGGATAACATGTGCTTTGTCCATGGCAGTCCCAACAGCCAACATGAATATCTCTTGCCGAGTATGGACGGTTTTGTAGCCCTGGAAAGAGTCCTCGCTGTAGATGCGGATGTGCTGTTCTGCGGTCATACCCATGTGCCCTATGTGCGCAACCTGGAAGATAGCACTTTAACGGTGAAGGTGCAGCAACCAGGACAAGAGGCTTCAGAAATCCAATTTCAATCACCTTTGAAGCAAATTATCAATGCAGGCTCCGTAGGAGAGCCCCGCCATGGCCGTCCCAATGCCACCTACGTGATCTACGACACTAACACAAGCCAAGTAACCCTACGGGAAGTGCCCTACGATTATGAAAAAACCTGTGCCGCCATCATCGATCGCGGTCTGCCCCCCATTTTTGCCTGGCGTTTAGCCCGTGGTATGGAATTTGCCGAGCGGGCCGATGACCCCACCCACGTTTGTCAACGCTAACCCTACAGGAAGATGGATCTATGCCTATATATGTTTATCATTGCCCAGAGAATGAGCAAACCGTTGAAGCGTTACATTCCATGCAGCACACTATTTCTACTTGGGGGGAATTATGCGAGATTACTGGCACTGAACCTGGCGTAACCAGCCCAGACACCCCAATAAAAAAGTTGATCACTGGCTTTCAGGTTTCTGTGCCCTTGTCTAATAACGATTACAAAAGCAAGGGGTTTAAGAAATTAGTGCGCAAGGAAAAAGGGGTTTATGAAAATGTCACTGCTACCGATGGAGAGGCGAAAGTTTTAGGGCTGTAAAAATCTTAAAAGGAGAAAATTTAGATGATACAAAAATGGGCAATTTTGAGCGGCATTGAGGGGAATATAACAGCCTATGAAGCTGTGTTACAGGATATTCGCCAGCAACTTAACCCTGTTACAGATCTATTCATTCTTGGCGATATCATTGGGCTGAAGGGGGATAATGAAAAAATCGTTGCACGGTTACAATCACCTCGATCAGAAGAACTAGAGCCGCAAGTCTGCATTGGTTGGTGGGAAGAACAATGTTTTGGTCTCCATGGACTGGGGGGACAACCTGATGTCCCTGAGCTAGTGGGGCAGTATGGCAAAGAAGGAGTTAAACAACTATGGCAATCTGTCTCACGGGAGTTAGCAATCTGGTTACGATCGCTCCACTTCGGCTTCCATGAATTAGATTGTTTACTGATTCACGGTAGCACTGTCAGCTACGCTGATGAATTGACCCCGGACACCCCAGCTATTGAGTTATGCGATCGCCTCATTCGTGCTGATGCGAATAACTTATTTTGCGGCAGATCAGGACTGACTTTTGAGTCTTGGGTAACCCCTAGTAAACTGAGATCGACGGTCACGACTTTAGACGGGAAACAGGAAACACAAGAGCAAGGTAAAACACCTCGGCGTGTTGTTGGGGTTGGTTCGGTTGGACGCATAGCTGGTCAAGCAACCTATGCTCTGTATAATCCTGGCAGCGATAGTGTAACATTTAGCTCTGTCAAGTACGGATAAAGCCGAAGCAGAGCATAAATACTGTAGGAGTAATACCGAGTCCGCCAAGTAAAGTAAGGAAATATTTAAAATCATTGCTATTGGCAACGGTTGAGACCAAAATTACTTTTCCATATTCAATAAAACGGATTTGGGATGATAACTTTCTCTCTCCGATCTAACGTGATTCTTCCTTTCTGCTTCCTCTTGAACTCATTCTTGATTTGTGTAAGGGATCTATTGAAGTTTAAACATTTAAGATTGATGGCATTACCCATGGGCTGTTGAGACCGTGTTTAAGAGCTCGGCATCAAGTCGTTGCGGAATCAAGGCAATTCACCATAGTTAAATACACTGGCTAAATCCAAGCAATCCAAGCAAGTTCAAATTTATAGTCAATTTAATTTAGTATGGGGTGGCTGTTCCTCTCAATGGAATGTTTTCAGATCTATTTGTTTCCCCTAATTATTTAAAAAGACTATATGTCTCCAATTTATGTTCCCAAATGTATAAATAAAAATAACAATCCGTTATTTATGCCAATATCACTGCTAAAAAGTAAGGTTAAGTTGAAGTTTCTTTAAACAGCTTGCTCAGACCGTGAAATACGAAGTTAAGTACCAGCCTGCTTTTGCTGCAATTTTTATTACCCTAGCCCCAGGCGATCGCATTATGGTGGAAGCAGGAGCCATGACAAGTATGGATGGTCGAATTACCATGAAAACGGAATTTTCTGGTGGTTTATTTAATGGTTTAATACGCAAATTTTTGGGGGGAGAATCCCTGTTTGTGAATATTTTTGCTAACCATACCCAAGACCCCTTAAACCTAACCCTAACCCAATCCTTAGTGGGGGATATTGCCTCGATCGAGTTAGGGGGAAATGGTCTGTGTTTTCAGCATGGGGCCTATATTGCCAGCACCCCAGGGGTCAAGTTAGGGGTCAAATGGGCGGGCTTTACCAGTTGGTTTGCGGGGGAAGGGTTATTTAAGCTCGAAGTACGGGGAAAAGGATTGGTGTTTTTTGGGAGCTACGGTGGCATTACCAAACGGGAAATTACTAAGGAATTGATTGTAGATAATAGCCATCTATTAGCCTATAGCCCTAATTTAAAAATGAGTGTGGGGTTATCGGGGGGGTTAATTAGTTCCATGACCTCTGGGGAAGGTTTTGTGAATCGGGTACAGGGGCGAGGGGTGGTTTATCTTCAATCCCGCAGTGTTGGAGGGTTAGTGAACTTCCTCAGAACTAAATTACGTTAATTTTGTTAATTACCAATTTTGTTCTGAATCAAATTCTGAGCAAATTTGAGCAAAGCGTTTGATCCTAGCCATCCAATCTTACTGTTTGTTGAGTGCCGATTATTGACCATGGGATTTAGTCCACCCTTGATTTATGAAAATTGAAATTAAAAATCAACCCGATAGCGCGATCGCCCATATCACCCTAGATGCGGGGGAAGAAATTTTTGCCCAAGCTGGAGCGATGATCGCCATGAACGGGGCCATTAATACCAGCACCACCCTCAGACAAGGCCAAGGCGGCGGCTTAATGGGGGGACTCAAACGCATGGTGGGGGGGGAATCCTTATTTTTGAGTGTGTTTCGTTCCGCGATCGCGGGGGCTGATCTTTTCCTTGCACCGAAGTTGATGGGGGATATCTTGCTATATCAAATGACCGGCCAGGAATTGGTAGTACAAGCTGGTTCCTATTTAGCCTGTGCCCCAGGGGTCAATATTGATTTAGGTTTTCAGGGTTTTAAATCCCTCTTTTCCGGAGAGAGCCTTTTTTGGTTATCCATGACCGGGATGGGGCCGTTATTATTAAACTCCTTTGGGGGGATCTACGAAATTGAGGTAACAGGGGAATACATTGTCGATACGGGCCATATTGTGGCCTTTGAAAAAAGTTTAGAGTTTAGTATTTCCAAAGCTAACCCTAGTTGGATTGGGGCAATGTTGGGGGGAGAAGGCTTAGTTTGTCGCTTTCGAGGCCATGGCAAGGTCTTTTGCCAAACCCATAACCCTAGTAGTTTTGGTAGCGCGATCGGTTCCCAACTACCACCCCGTAGTTCCTAGGCAAAGATCTTGGTTTAGTCGTTGCTAATGTCGTTTGTTGTTGTCCTTTGTTCCTGAAATACCATGACTGAAATTGCTTATCACATTGAACATGCCCCCGCCTATGCGTCCCTGGTATTGGCTTTAAATCCCCATCAAAAGTATTGGTGGAAGCATCCGGAATGGCAGCGATGGATCCCACCATTAAGATGGCATCGAAAATGCGAGGGGGCCTGATGCAAGGGGTAGGCCGGATGTTAACGGGGGAATCCTTATTTATTAATGAATTTACCGCCCAGGGGGAAGCGGGGAAATTATACGTTTCTCCTGGAGTGCCGGGGGATTTATGTCATTATTATTTGGATGGAAAAAAGGGGTTAATGGTTCAGTCTTCTGGATTTGTGGCCTGTGGCGATCGCGTTGATCTCCATACCAAATTTCAAGGGGCCAAAGGTTTCTTTAGTGGAGAATCCCTCTTTTTATTAAAAGCCACGGGCATGGCGATTTTTGGTTCAGTTCCTATGGGGCAATCCTCGAAATTGAAGTGGCTGGGGCCTATGTGGTGGATACGGGCTATGTGGTGGCCTTTGAAGATACCCTCGATTACAATGTGGAAATGATTGGGGGTTTGTCCTTTAAAAGTTTAAAAACTGGAATTTTTGGTGGTGAAGGACTAGTGTGTCGTTTTCGCGGCCAAGGTCGTTTGTGGATTCAAAGCCGTAATATTCAAGGACTGTTAACCTTTCTCCATAGCTTTCGTCCTGTGGCTAGTAGTAATGATTGATCTACTGCTGATCGAAGTTTAACAGTCAAATCAAATTCAAATTCAAACTCAAATTTAAACTCAAAATAAAGATATAGTCAATTTAATTTAGTATGGGATGGCTATTTCTTACTATGGAATACTTTCAGCTCTATTTATTTCCCGTAATTATTCAAAAAGACTATAAGAGCTGATTGATAAAGGCCCCCTGACCCCAATGCTGGAGGAGAAATTTTTGAAAAATCATTAACAGTCCCCCAAATTTGCAAAATTTAGGGGAAAAATGCAAATTCAATTTACTTTGTAACCTACATTCAGCAGGTATCATCGGTTTAAAT
>JAAUPO010000094.1 GCA_012033095.1 Synechococcaceae cyanobacterium RL_1_2
AACCCCCCCGATCGCGTAACCATGGGCATTAAACTGTTGTAAGTCCTTGGCGGCCTGGGCCCGCAAATCCAAATACTGTCCCCCCTGCACAACTGGGAAATAACGCTTGATCCTCTGGCCGTTCATGGGCCGCAAAGCACCGCTCTAACCACGCAAAAGTACGCTGGGTGGCCTTAATTACCTCTTCCCTGGTGGCCGTAGCGGGGGGACATTCATCAAAGGCCATAATCACATCGGCCCCTAAAGCGTTTTGAATCTGGATGGATAACTCTGGGGTCATATTAATTAATCGGCCATCCTTGGGGGATCTAAATTTAACCCCTTCATCACTGATCACCCGCAGAGCACTTAAACTAAACACCTGAAATCCACCGGAGTCCGTTAGAATGGGGCCATCCCACCCCATAAAACCATGGAGTCCCCCCGCTTTTTGCACTAAACTTTCCCCCGGTTGAATGTGGAGATGGTAAGTATTAGCCAAAATCATATGGGCTTGGCATTCTTTTAATTGTTGAGGGGTAATACCTTTGACTGTCCCAACTGTGCCCACGGGCATAAAACGGGGGGTTTCGACGGGGCCATGGGGGGTGTAAAACGTGCCTACCCGTGCTTTAGTCTGGTGGCATTGTTTAAGTAATGTAAAAGAAAAAGAGCCCACGAAGTTAAGTTAAGTCTAGGATAGATAAATGGTTATTGGTCGCGATCGGATACAAACTTTTGACCATCATGCCATTAACCCACCACCTTTAATCAAAATTTATATGAAATCGAAGCTTTTAATCTTGCTGGGGTTGACCAGCATCAGTTTTTCTCTGGTAGCGTGCGGCGAAGTAGAGGACAAGACAGAATCTACCACTGGAGGCTCTGGAGAAAGTACTGCTGTGGTAGAAGAGGGGGCTAATGGAATGGAGGAAACAGCCCCCAATGAAGAAGTAGCCAAAAATGGGGTAACCAAGGATGGGGTAACCAAAAATGGGGTAACCGCTGATTGGGTGGACTATACGACAGACAATGGCAATTTATCGGTTAAATTTCCCGGTACTCCTGAAACCCAAACCCAAACCACGGATTCTGATTTGGGGGAGCTAAAATTTACCATGACTTTTTATGCGGATGAAGCCGATCGCCAATCTTTTATGGTGAGTAGTCTGACCTATCCCGTTGATCCCGCTGAGTATGATGCGGAACAAGGGTTAGAGTTGGCCAAGCAAGGGGCTGCGGAAAATGCGGGTTTAACGGTGGTGTCCGATGAACCGACGGAAAAAGCTGGCATTGCTGGCAAAAAATTGGTGATGAATACGGTTCAAGATGGCCAAGAAATCACTACGCGATCGGAAATTTATATTGATCCCAACGGGCCCACCCTACATCAAATTGTGATGTTCGTAGAAGGCAAGGAAATCAATGATGATACGGCCAATGCGTTCTTTGATTCCGTACAAATTAAACCGCTCTAACTCCGCCGAGATCAAACTATGGGGCCCCTGGGCATAGTGTTATAGCCGTTGTCACTGTACTTAAACTGTCACTAAACCATAATTAAGACCTAGCATAATCTGTAAAACCTTACCCCGTATGGTTCTGACCCTGGCCGCCCCATTCCGTTGAGATGGACGATCGCGATAACGCCATAGCTACGGCCATGGAAGTTATCGCAAATATTGAGACTGATGGGACTTCAACATTTTTTTAAAGTTAAAAACACCAAAAACCTTGCAGAGAAAAGGCTTATACCTCAAAGGATCTAAAATTTCCCCGATCCATATCGATCTAACTACTAGGGAGTGTCATCAATGAGGAATAAGAATTTAATAACATCTAAAACTTAAATATCGATGGTTTACGCTCCCTTGAAGGATACCGTACAAATTTCTAAGTTATTTAATTCACGATCCTTAGCATTAAAACGTTGATTCTGAGCCAGGTTCAGAAAGTATAGTTTTAAACTGAAATCCTTTGCGAAGAAGAGTTTCAAGTTTAAATGATGACAGACCCTAGGACAAAAGTTGCGCCAAAAAACGTTAAATATGTCTGAGAGCTTTACCCGGTAAGAATTATAATCTATCTCACTAGAGTGCTTGTGTCCCAAGGGTTTAAGGTTTTTGTTTTGTAGTTAGTCTATCTCTATCATTCATTCAACCATTGTGAAGTAAAATTTTCGCCAAATAAAGCTTTTACCCCTGTTTATCAGGCTTTTATGTTTAAGTCCCATTAGTTTAGTGTTATTCCCCTTCAACTTTTATGGCTATCCCCGCAGCCCAGGAAGCGATCGCCGCTTTAATTGAATTAGCCCAACGAGGAGAAATTGATCCTTGGGATGTGCAAGTAATTGATGTGATCGATCGCTTTTTGGGGGAGTTAGGGCTGGATGAGGGTCAGGGGGATCATACCCAAACAGATCTTCCCAAATCTGGTCAAACCTTTTTATGGGCTTCGATGTTGGTGTTACTCAAAGCCGATACCCTGGAAAGAACTGATGAAGTAGAAGCACTAGAAGACGATTTTGAAGATAGGGGCATGACGGAGGAAGAGCGGGCTGAGCGTCGTTTAAAAATGCAATCCCTAGAAACAATCATTAAACGTCGTCCGGCTGCACCCCCGCCCCAAAAACGTCGGGTAACTCTCCAGGAATTGATCGAGCAGCTAGAGCAAATTGCAGAAGAAATTGAAGGCAAACCGATCGCGAAACAAGCGGACAAAGTAAAAAAGCACACCCGCAAGGAAGCAAAAAAAATCGTTTCCCAGTTAGCCCACAATGAAAATTTAACGGAGATTGCGGATAAATTAGCTGTCTTTTTTGGTTCCCGATGGCATGAATTAGCCCAAGATCAAAAAAGTGTCAAACTAAATCAACTCCTTGCCTGGTGGGAAGAACATCAACCTAAACCCCATAACCCCTACGAAGAATTATTACACCCTACCCCCACCCGCGATCGCGTCGGGGTTTTTTGGGGTTTATTATTACTGTCTGCCCAGTCGAAAGTAGAACTCCACCAAGAAGAGTTTTACCAAGAAATTACCATTACCCCCATAGCAGATCCATCCTCATTACCCCAATTTGAACAGTTAAAATTACTTTAGAAAAAATGCTCGGAGCCTAGACCAAACCTGTGCATCAACATTTTTTCTAACCAAGTTTGAGGGATTAAGCTATGGGCTAAAGGGCCGATCAAACTTTTATTGCCTAATCTTAAAATCTGGGGTAACTTAGGTCGTTGCAGTCGAGTAACTAGTTGATGGGCTAACTGCTCGGCCGGGGTTGCATTAACCTGGGAAATCTGGGCCCGTTCCAAGATAAACGATCGCAGGGGGCCATACCAAGAATCCGATTTTAGGAGACTAGAAGCTAATTGTTCCGCTTGGTCACCAAACTTCGAGGCAATGGCCCCAGGCTGCACCGTCATCACTTGAATGCCAAATGGTGCTAACTCCATGCGTAAGGCATCGGAAAGGGCATGGAGAGCCGCCTTAGACGCACAGTAAGCTCCAGAAAAGGGCATCGTCACAATGCCAGAAATGCTACCGATATTAATGATAAGACCTGATTGCTGCTCCTTCATGGGCGGTGCCACGGCCTGCGCTAGAATAATTGGCGCGATCGTGTTAGTTTCCAGTTGCCGCATTAACTCCGATGGAGGGGTTTCAATGAGGGGGCTCATTAAGCCATAGCCCGCATTATTCACCAGAATGTCAATGCGCTGCTCCTGTTGAACAATATTTTCTATAGTTAACTTGACTTGGGGCTGATTGGTTACGTCTAGGGGATAAATGGCCATGCCCTGACGTTGAAGATCAGTCATTTGTTCTCGCGATCGGGCGGTGGCGATTACCCGACAACCACAGCGATGAAATTCCTGGCAGAGGGCTTGACCAATGCCGGAGGAAGCACCAGTAACCAACACGACCTGATTAGTTAAGTCCATTGTTATCCTGCTCCCATAGGCCAGTAATAAAATTGAGCGATTTGGATTAATGATAACTAGATCCCAAGCCTTGATGACGACTCAATTAATCTTTGTTTAGTTAGATGGTAAAAAAACTTTAGAGGGGGACAAGATAATGGAAAGAAAGAAAGCTTGGTGGTGCAGAAAACTTTTTCGAATCGAAAATTAACAAATGTACTACAATCCAAAAGCCTTAACTGTCGTTAAAAATCTGATAATTTCCATTTTTGGAAACAACGAGTTTAGTAGGTTTCATGACTTTTCTGCACCACTAAGGAGTTTCAGGTTTAATGATGACAGGCCCTAGACTTGGCTTTCAATGTACTAAATTGCCACAAGCTATTTAAGATTTAGGACTTACGCGCAAGCTCCCTAAATTCCCCGAAGTTGGGTGACTTGCTTGAATGACTGTCCCCAAACATCATGGTTCCCAGGACAGAATCGAAATTGTTGCGTAAGTCCTGCTCATTCTAAGAACGTGTTTGAAAAGTATCAAATGTTGTTGACTCGCCCCCTAAATCCCCCAATTTGGCGAACTTTATTGCTTAAAATTTAGGTAATTTCCCCCAGACTGGGGGGCAAGGGGGGCTTTTCAAACACATTCTAATGGGCGGATTTGGTATTAAAGGTTGATAGGCATTCCTCTAACCATAGTTTATTGTCTCTATCAAGTTTCAAACATAGTAAAATTTATTAAAATTGATGGCCGGTGAGCTGATCTAGGTAAGATTTTGCTAATCTAATAAATTCCTATAGTTGTTGGAGGAACAGCCGTGAGCAATGTGGTTGAATTAACCGATGTAAATTTAGATCAAGAAATCGCCAACAGCGACCAATATACTTTGGCCTATTTTTGGGCTAGCTGGTGCGGCCCCTGTAAACTCGTTAAGCCTTCTGTGGAATACGTGGCAGAAAATTTAGCGATCGCGTCCGGGTGACTAAAAGACTAGAAGTAGATAAAAATAAAGAAGCTGCTAGCAAAAATAAAGTAGAAGGAGTACCTAATTTCCGGCTGTTTAATGCCGAAGGGGAAATGTTATTCAACATTGAAGGAGCTATTACCCAACAAATGTTAGAAAATGCCATTGCGGAAAAGTTAGGTTAGGAATTGATCCGATGTAATCCTATGGCGTTTGATCTATGATTTTAGACTTAATTGTGGTGGTGGGCGCATTACTCATCACCTTTTTAGTGTTCCGCTGGTTAATTGGGGTTATCAAAATGAGCGTAACCACCGCTTTCACGATCGCCATCATTGTTTTTGGCCTACAACTAGCTTTTGGCATTGCTCCGACCCAAGTTTGGCAACAAATCACTAATATCCCCCAACTCATACAGGATGTTTTTGGTGGTTGACGCCAGGGATGGCCTCCATCGTGATGCCCGGCACGTTCTGTCGTGTTTGTTATATAGTCAATTTAATTTAGTATGGGGTGGCTGTTCCTCTCAATGGAATGTTTTCAGATCTATTTGTTTCCCCTAATTATTTAAAAAGACTATAAGTGTTCGAGTTGGGAAAGTTTTTGATCAATTTTTTGTTCAGAAGCTAGGCGTTCTAGTTCATAATTTCCTAGATCTACAAATTTCATCCCCGCCGCCAAAGTTGGGTGCACCGACATTACTAGTTTGTACATGTCCTGGGCGATCGCTCGGTAAGTAGGATGACCTTGGCGACCACTGCGAAGCTCAGCAAAATGATAAAGCTCCCTCAAATTAAGCTTCATCCGCCATCGAATGCGATAGGCAAAAGGCACTACATACTGGGCTGCCCATGGTAAATCTTGGGCAATGGTACGGTAGGTATCGGCGGCGCGATCGAGGGCGGCACAATAAGGGCCATCTAGCTCTGCTTGCACTAACTCATGGGGAATAATATAACCATGGTCAACGGTATAGCGTTGGCGTTCTTGGGTCAAAATACGATGGCGTTGAAGATCCCGATAGGCCCCTAAATCCCCCAGTACATCAAAAGTGTAATAGGTTTCCTCTAACCCTCGCCCCGGCTTATGAAACCGCACCGCCCGATCGCCGACGTAGGTGTTAATCAATTCCAGACGCTCAGTAGCAGTTAAATGTTCTACTTGGTTCATCACCTCTGCCCACGTTAAATCACTATGGCTGTACAGAATAGCGGTAATTACCTTGGTTTCCCCATCGGGGTCATATTCAACCAGTTGCACCGTCTCCTGGGATGGGTTTGCTTTTGTGTTCGTGGATAATAAGCGATCGCTCAGTTGTTGAGTTTGATGGTTCGTATCCTGTAGATAATGGGCAAAAGCCCGACCGCGATCGCTACTAGCCCGTTTCACAAAGGAGGGAATCATTTGCTCTAATTCCTGCTGCATGGAAGCGGCTAAGCCTTGTAACTCCTGGTGGTGGGAGGCCTGTAGTTTGACCAATAAATATTCAAAAGCTCGACCATTGCCAAATAAACCCACATTGGTTAGGGTGGCCATCGGCAATAAACCCCGCAACAAATCCAAGGTTTTAGCACGGGTGGCGTTGTTATAGGCGCGATCGCTTGTCCCCTCTTCCCTGGGGGTTTGGTTCTGTACCCATGGCCATAGCTGCCCGATTAGGGTGCGGTAAGTTGTAAATAAATGATCCAGGGTTTGTTCGTATAAATCCCCATGGCGACTGGCCATAATAGCGGGCTCTCGATAGTAGAGGTATTGACCATGGACTTGTTGATCAAAAGCTACGTAGCGGGTAGATTTTTCTAAGGGGGACAGGCCAATACGACTATCCTCTAAGGCTTTCGCTGCAATATTACTAATGCCCTCACAGGCCAGGTGAGCCCCCCCCAACTCCGCTACTGAGTCATCACCATAGCCAATTAAAACCCGATTATAAAATTTTTCCGCTTTTTGGATCGCCACAAATTGATCCATCCCATCCCCGGATTGACCCACAATCTCCGCAAAATTAGCTTCACGATCATTAATAAATTCCTCTAATAAAATTTCCCGTAAACTTTTGGTGCTGCGACTATAGCGGGAAAATAAAGCCCCTTTGACCACCTCCGGTAAATTCCATAGGCCGAATAACGGGCGATCGAGGTTAGTAACAAAACTTTTGAGTAACTGACGTTGGGGAGGGGTAAATTCAACCATGGGAAGCAAAAAACAGCAGCAATTAATTAACGGGATTCATTATGGTACATTGCCTAAGTAACCTCAAATTAGACAAAATTCAGCTATCAGACCAAAACCGTTTTGTTTAGGATGGGAAAATAATACTTTATTCGGACTTACCCACAAAGCCCCTAAGTCCTATTTAAATTCCATTATTCCCTAGTGCTAAAGCTGTAAGGATAGTTACAGGGTCATTTCATTCTAGATTTGAGCAACGAGTTTAGATTGTTTTAGCCATCAAAGAAGAAAATTCTAGATGCTTAAAACAGCGCATTCTCCTGGATAAACAGAATGTCAAAATTTAGAATGAAACAGCCCTGGGATAGTTAGAACTAAGGTAATTGCTTGTCAATCAGTTCAACCTTCTTGTAGGGCAAACACATACTAATTTTCACTCAAGGAAAGAATAATAGTTTCAGCGATTTTTTAAAATTTTTTATTCTCAATAAAAGCTTGTTTAACTTTGCTTATTGCGAAAAAAGGGGAGTATGCGTTTTCCCTGACCTTCTTGA
>JAAUPO010000095.1 GCA_012033095.1 Synechococcaceae cyanobacterium RL_1_2
GCCCCTAAGTCCCTGGCCAAGGATCGGATATAAGTCCCCTCACCACAATCAACTTTTATTTTTAATTCTGGCCCGCGATCTCGCTGAGCTCCTTGCCAATCTAAAATCTCGATCGCGGTAATGGTAACTTGGCGTAAAGGTACTTCGATCGTTTTTCCTTGGCGGGCCAGCTCATACAATTTTTCCCGTCCTGTTTGATGGCACTATAGCGCGGGGGGAGTTGGTCAATGGTGCCAATAAAACCGGTAATAACGGCTCAATGGATCCTAAGGTTAATCCTTCAGTAGATTGTTCGGTAAGGACTTCCCCTTCTAGATCATCGGTGGTGGTAGTAAGACCAAATCTAATGGTGGCAATATATTGTTTCGCTTTAGGTAAAAATTGTAATAGTCGAGTAGATCGATGAACTGCGATCGGTAATACACCGCTAGCCAGGGGATCTAACGTGCCACCATGGCCAATTTTTTTAGTTTGCAAAATGCGTCGTAACTTGCCCACACAATCATGGGAAGTCATCCCGATCGGCTTATGTAAATTAATAAAACCACCGCAATTCATCTAGTTAATTACTCCTACTACCAACGTCATTGTTACCCCAAATATCAAACTATCAGATCCCCCTAACCAGTGACTAACGTCCGGTGGTCAGTTAAACTATGACCCTAATTAAGGAGGTATTTCTATCCCCATGGGGGCGATCGGTTACCATCTTAATCTAGTTATAAATATTCCTTTTTTATTTAGATTATCAACCGCCTAAATTAATTCTTCCATAGAGTTAAATTTAGCTGGAAATGGGCTTTAAATTTACACCCCATACCGTCGTAAATGTGGGCCTAAGAATTACTAATAATCAAATACCTTTTCGTAAATTTTTTTATAAACCACCATTGAACCTATAGCCCCATGACAGATTTTTTGCTGTTCCATAGTTGGTTTATCCCTTTCTATGGCTTAATCGGAGCGATCGCATCTATCCCCTGGGCGATCGGTCTAGTCAAGCAAACTGGCCCCAGACCAGCCGCCTATATCAATATTTTCATGACCCTGTTGTCCTTTGTCCATGGTTCCATCGCATTTGAGGCGGTGATTGGGCGAGCACCACAAAATTTTGTTTGGCATTGGTTTCAAGTGGCCGATCTCGATTTGACCCTATCGGTGGAATTATCCCCTGTGAGTTTGGGGGCTTTGGGGGTAGTGAGTATGATCAGTTTGGCAGCCCAAATCTATGCCCTGGGGTATATGGAAAAGGATTGGTCCATGGCCAGGTTTTATGGGTTAATGGGCTTTTTTGAAGCAGCGTTGGTGGGTTTATCCCTCAGTGATTCCTTACTATTTAGCTATGGTTTATTAGAATTATTAACCCTTTCTACCTATCTCTTAGTGGGTTTTTGGTATGCCCAACCCCTAGTGGTTACAGCGGCGAGGGATGCCTTTTTAACCAAACGAGTTGGGGATATTTTGTTATTAATGGGCATTGTGGCCCTATCCTGCTACGGTGAGGGCTTGAGCTTTTCTGAGTTAGGTACCTGGGCTCAAAATCCTCGTATTCAGCCCTTTACTGCTACCTTACTGGGTTTAGCCCTGATGGCGGGGCCCGTCGGCAAATGTGCCCAATTTCCCCTCAATCTGTGGTTAGACGAAGCCATGGAAGGCCCTAATCCGGCGGGGATCATGCGTAACTCGATCGTGGTCTCCGCTGGGGCTTACGTTTTAATTAAATTACAACCGGTGTTTACCCTGTCTCCGGTGGTTTACGATACGTTAATTATTTTGGGTACCATCACTGCGATCGGGGCTTCATTGATGGCGATCGCCCAAATTGACATTAAACGTACCCTTCCCATTCCACGAGTGTTTACTTGGGTTTAGTGTTTATTGCCGTGGGTTTAGGGGATGTGGATATTGCCTTTTTATTGCTGTGCAGCCACGCGATCGCCAAAGCCTTGTTATTCATGAGTGCTGGGGGAATAATTTGGACAACCAACGGCCAAAACATTACCGAAATGGGAGGGTTAGGCAAAAAAATGCCCTTAACCGCTTCAGCCTTTATTGTCGGCAGTGCAGGTTTATTAGTGGTTACCCCCCTAGGAATGTTTTGGACTGTCCAAAAATGGTTTAACGGTTCCTGGGATGTGCCCTGGTGGTTAGTGGCTGTGATCGTCTTTGTGAACGTAATGAGCGCGATTAATTTAGTTAGAACCTTCCGCTTAGTGTTCCTTGGCCCTTCCCAACCCAAAACCCGCCGAGCCCCCGAAGTTCCGTGGGCCATGGCTCTTCCCATGGCATCCATGATTATTATGACCATCATGACCACCTTTGTTCCCCTCCAATGGCAGCTATGGCTGAGTCGTTATGAGCCGGTGGCTGCGGGTAGTGACCTGAGTACTACTTTTGACTTCTATGGCGTGCTCTTTGGTGGTGTCATCGGTGTTGCGATCGGGGCGACTATCTACCTAAATCGACAATATGCCCGTTCTAGTCAGTTCTATCTCCGGTTTTACAGGATTTATTCGCCTACGATTTTACATTGCAGATCTCTATAACGTCACGGTGGTTTGGGCGGTTAGTAATTTAGCCAAATTAACCAACTGGTTCGATCGCTATGTAGTGGATGGAATTGTTAACCTTGTTACCCTCGCCACGGTTCTCAGCGGCAGTACCCTCAAATACAACAGTTCTGGCCAATCCCAATTTTACATTTTAACGATTTTGATTGGGGTAGTTGGTCTAGTGTGGTTAGCCTTTAATGGTTATTTATCTTTTTAAATAAGAATAATTATTGGATTCGAGTTGTTGCGTAATAAGCTCAAAAATCCTTGAAACTTTTGTTGAGCGATTATTTCAGTGATTCTCTGGTAAAATCCTTATAAACTAATCTGTATAAGCATTTCAGAGATTTTTCTATTTATTTCCCAACAGCTCCATTTTGATAGCGAGTTTCATCATTGTAGATAACAGCCTAAACTTTACAAGTTTTTAGTGGGTAAGGATTTTCGTGCACTTAAACCTAAGTCAATCTGCTATCTGCTCATATGCAAAACAACTTAAAAATTCCCATTAATCTTCGCAACAAAATAAATAAGGAGCTTCAACCAGCAGAAGTTATCATCTGGGTGCAACAACCCATACCACGATTTTTTACTGGTGCTTCCATCATCAGTTTTTTATTTGGGATTCCCTGGACTAGTTTCGCCCTATTTTGGACTTGGGGCGCATTAGGGTTTGCACTACCAGACCTAAAACAAGGCCCACAACCTCAGCACATGTTTGCTTTGTTTGGAATACCGTTTGTGCTGATTGGTGTGGCAATGTTATTTAGTCCTATTTTGCTATGGCAATTAGCACAACATACCGTTTATTTAGTGACAGACCAACGAGCTATTTCTATTCAAGATGCCTGGGTTACCACCATCCGAAGCTATTTACCCCATCAGTTACAAAATATATATCGTAAAGAAAGAGCCGATGGCACAGGGGATGTAATTATCACCGTTCGGCAATGGAAAGACAGCGATGGGAATCCAATCGATGAGGAGATCGGTTTTTTTGGCGTTCCTAACCCCCAGGATGTTGAAAATATCTTGAGGCAATTATCCCAAAAGAATGTTTAATGGCATTGAAGTAAAGCTGAAGTGCAATATTGGGATCGCTCAAGGATGTTGATGCTATTTCCCCATCCCCTTGGCTTTATAATGAAGGGCTGAACTATTTTGGATAAGAGAGCCCATGCGTCTTTCGCAAATGCTATTTGTTACCCTCCGTGAAGATCCGGCTGAAGCGGAAATTCCTTCCCATAAACTGTTAGTTAGGGCTGGTTATATTCGGCGAATTGGTAGCGGTATTTATAGTTATTTGCCGTTGATGTGGCGAGTGTTGCAAAAGGTTTCCCAGATTGTGCGGGAGGAGATGAATGCCACCGGTGCCCAGGAATGTTTATTGCCCCAACTGCAACCGGCGGAATTATGGCAGGAGTCTGGCCGCTGGGATACCTATACCAAAGCAGAAGGGATTATGTTTTCCCTCCGCGATCGCCAGGATCGGGAATTAGGTTTAGGGCCCACCCATGAGGAAGTAATTACCACGATCGCGAAGGATATGATCCGCTCCTATCGTCAATTACCGGTGCATCTTTATCAAATGCAATCTAAATTTAGGGATGAAATTCGTCCTCGTTTTGGGTTAATGCGGGGGCGGGAATTCATCATGAAGGATGGTTATTCTTTCCATGCAGATGAAGGGAGCCTGAAGGAAACCTATAACGATATGGATCAGGCCTACCGTAATATTATTCGTCGTTGTGGCTTAGAGTTTACGGCGGTAGAAGCAGACTCCGGCGCGATCGGGGGGTCTGGTTCCCAGGAATTTATGGTGCTAGCGGATGCGGGGGAAGATGAGGTTCTTTATACCCCGATGGGAAGTATGCCGCCAACTCGGAAAAGGCGATTTCCCTGCCCAGGGATGCCATGGATTCTCCTTTTTCTGGCTACGAAAAACGCCATACCCCCAATACCTCTACCATTGCTGCGGTGTGCGCTTTGTTAGAGTGTGACCCTCGCACCGTGGTCAAAACGTTCTTTACCAGGGGTTTATGACAATGGCACCACCGTATTGGTGTTGATTTCCATCCGGGGGGATCAGGATGTGAATGAAGTCAAATTAACTAATGAGTTAGTTAAAGTTGCAGGGAATTATGGTGCGACGACCTTACTCAATTTGACGGTTCCAGATGAATCTAGCCAACAAAAATGGGCGAGTAATCCTTTACCGTTGGGTTATATTGCCCCTGATTTGGGGGATGACTATATTGGGGCGCAAACAAATATTGCACCTAAATTTCTACGGATGGTCGATCGCACCGCTGTAGAGTTAGAAAATTTTGTAACCGGTGCCAATGCCACGGATTACCATGTGGTGGGGGCAAATTGGGGACAACAATTTAGTTTGCCGAGCTTACAAGTTGATATTCGTCTAGCGAAGGCAGGCGATCGCGCTCTCCATGATTCTAGCGTCACCCTACAATCGGCCAGGGGCATTGAAGTCGGCCACATTTTTCAGTTAGGGACTAAATATTCCCAAGCAATGGGAGCCACCTTTACCAATGAGGATGGTAAGGAAGTACCGTTAGTGATGGGTTGTTATGGCATTGGGGTCTCCCGCCTGGCCCAGGCTGCGGTTGAACAAAACTACGATGATAACGGTATTATTTGGCCCACCGCGATCGCACCTTACCAAGTGGTAATTGTTGTACCCAACGTCACCAGTGAAGAACAAGTGACAGTGGCTGAACAATTATATACCGCCTTCCATAGTGCCGGCATTGATACCCTCCTTGACGATCGCGATGAACGGGCTGGGGTTAAATTCAAAGATTCTGAATTGATCGGCATTCCCTACCGGATTACCACCGGTCGCTCCCTCAAAGAAGGCAAAGTTGAAGTGGTCAAACGTCAAGATGGCGATCGCCAAGATCTCCCCATTGATCAAGTCGTTGCCACGATCAAAAGCTGGATTGAGTTGGATCAATAATTCCTAAAATCTGGGCCTAAGAGGATGTTTGAAAAGCCCCCTTGCCCTCCATTCTGGGGGAAATCACCTAGATTTTAACCAATGAAGTCCCTCAAATTGCGGGATTTAGGGGGCGACTCAACAACATTTGATCCTTTTCAAACACGTTCTAAGGTAGTGCTAAAGGTGTAAAAGTATTTAGACCCAGGATAATTGATTATCCAGGGGTTTAATCTTCTAGGGCAAACGCATACTAATTTTCACTCAACGAAAGAATAATAGTTTCAGCGATTTTTTAAAATTTTTATTCTCAATAAAAGCTTGTTTAACTTTGCTTATTGCGAAAAAAGAGGAGTATGCGTTTTCCCTGTTTAATCTTCCTGATCCTTACTTGTATCGGACTACCCGTTCTAAGAAAAGAGGATTATTTAGGGATTAGGGAAAATTTTCAATCTAAAAAAATTCATTAATCCCTAACTTTCCCTAGGCCCCCAACCACTAAACTAGATGGTTAATCAATATTGCATAGGATTAGAACCCATGGCTGATTGGCAACAAATTAGTGGTAGCGTTACTGCTCCGAAAGGATTTAAGGCTTGCGGGATCAAAGCAGGATTAAAACCCTCTGGGGCGGATGATTTAGCTCTTATTTTTTCGGAAAGTGAAGCGATCTCGGCGGGTCTCTTCACTAAGTCCCAAGTACGGGCAGCTTGTGTGGATTATTGTCGCCAAAATTTAAGTAAACATTCCCTGGCCAGAGCCATCCTGTGTAATGCGGGCCAAGCCAATGCCGCCACTGGGGAATTAGGACTACAGGATGCCCTCGATTCCGCCGCAGCGATCGCTTCCGCCCTAGGCATCGGCGAAGAACAAGTACTGTTAGCTTCCACTGGGGTGATTGGCCAAAGGATTAAAATGGATGCCCTTAAAGCCGCCATTCCTGATTTAGTAGCAGCCCTATCCTCCGATGGTGGAGATGCCGCCGCCAAAGCAATTATTACCACGGATCTAGTCACCAAAACCATTGCCCTAGAAACCACGATCGAAGGAAAACCGGTCAGAATTGGGGGAATGTCCAAAGGCTCAGGGATGATTCACCCCAATATGGCCACCATGTTAGCTTTTATTACCTGTGATGCGGCCGTTAGTAGTGGCCTCTGGCAGGAAATGTTAGCCCGAGCGGTGAATAAAAGTTTTAATCAAATTACCGTGGATGGGGACACCAGCACTAACGATGCGGTGATTGCTTTAAGTAATGGCCAATCCCGTACCTCCGCGATTACTAAGCTAGATGCTAACGGCCAAAAATTAGAAGCAATGCTCACGGAAGTGTGCCAACATTTAGCTAAAGCGATCGCGAGGGATGGGGAAGGGGCAACCTGTCTAGTGGAAGTTCAGGTTACAGGGGCCGAAACCGATGAAGGGGCCAGAGCGGTGGCTAAGACCATTGCTGGTTCCTCACTAGTTAAATCCGCTGTCTTTGGCCGAGATCCTAACTGGGGCCGCATTGCTGGGGCTGCGGGCCGCGCTGGGGTGGTCTTTAAGCAAGAAGAATTGGGCATTAAACTAGGGAACTTTTTGTTGATGGAACAGGGCCAGCCTCAACCCTTTGATCGCGCTGCGGCTAGTCAGTATCTCAAGGATGCAGCTGCTGGGGAATACCTTAAATCCGATACGGTACTCATGCAGGTGTCGGTGGGAAATGGCCCAGGAGAAGGCATCGCCTGGGGCTGTGACCTTAGCTATGATTACGTCAAAATCAACGCGGAATATACCACCTAAGAGCTTGCAGAATAATTATATTATGATATTCAATTGGATTTAGTGTGGGATTTTATTCCTTGCCATAGGCTGATTTCAGTTCTATATATTTCCTATAATTATCCCAAAAAACTATATTGGGCGCGATCGCTTAGCTATCGGTTTTAAATAGCCCATGGCCAGCGTAGAATTCAATAATCACAGGACTTACGCAAAAATTTCGATTCTGTCCTGGGAACCATGATATTTGGGGGTAATCGTTCAAGCAAGTTCCCAAATTTGGGGATTTAGGGGGCTTATGCGTAAGTCC
>JAAUPO010000096.1 GCA_012033095.1 Synechococcaceae cyanobacterium RL_1_2
TAGCGATCCAACTCTGACACCAACCGCTATTACTCGTATAGTTACCAATAGTTTCATCATAAAATCCTTCCCCTTCTGGGCCAAGTATGGTGAACATGGCCACGTTGCCTCGCTTTGCCTGATCATCACAGGTTGCATAGAGTCGATAGGTATAGGAACCCCGCAAAGCTGTATAGGTTAGAGTCTCAGGGTTGTTATTTTCTTGACGACCACTAATATCGAAAAATATGGGGGAAGTATTATTAGTTTTGTCTTTAATTACGTATTTATAGAAAGTATTGTAAGGGTTCTTACAAATGGCAATGTCATACCAACGGGTGGAAATTCCGATTTCCGTCTGAATCTCGGGCCGTTGAAAATGTCACATAAAGGGCTACTGCCATAGATATTGGCGGCTTTTGCGATCGCAGGAATGGTACACAAACCAGTAATCACCATGGCTTGGGTCAACAGTTTAAATATATTTGTCATCTTTGTCATGGCAAAGCCCCATAAAAACCCAATTAACTATAAAACCATCAATTCATCAATTCATCTACATTCAGGACTTATTAAAAAGTTACTTCGTTTTTATTGCTATCTGGATTTCTATCTGGGGAAAATAAGCTTTCAGCTTTGATAGGGAAATACCCTGTTGCATCGCGATCGTGACACCGAGTAAAACGGCCCTGGCTTCACTACCCAGAAGTTCTGCCCCTAAAATATGGTTATTTGCATCCGTATAAATGTGGCCCCAAAAGGTATGGGGGTGGGTTAGTTGATCCCTTAATGTGGTTTCCCTGGACAATTGCCAAGGTACATAGTTCATATTTCTGGCTTCTAACTGTTTGGAGTTAAATCCAATCCGCCCGACTACTGGATCGGTGGGTAAACAATAACCTATTTGTTGGTAATTAATTGGTTTAGTCAAACGGCCCTTGGGGCCCAACCAACCATTAAGTAGGTAATCCATTTCATAATCGGCAATCTCCGGTTGGCCATAACCCCCCAACACCCTACCAATAGCATAAATTTGGGGATGGGAGGTCTGGAGATAGGAGTTAACGACCAAACCCCGATCGCGATGCACCATGGCCCAATTCTTCCCATTAATCCCATTAAGGGTATTTAGATGATCATAACTAGGGATATTGACCATAACTTGGGCGACGGTAATAGCTTGATCGCGTAACTGTAACTTAATTGGGCTGGCTTTCCCTTCATCATAGGTCAGGAACTCCCCACCTGTACACCTTCACCTTAGCCCCTTGTAAATGATGGAGCAGGTATTGATTAACCTGGTTACTTTCCTGGGGTAATAGTTTGGAATCAGTACTAATTAACGTCACCTCACATCCCCAACGGGCCAGGTAAGGAGCAATGCCGATCGCGGCAGGAGAACTGCCAATGATGGCTAAACTCTCCGGTAGCTCTGGCAGTAAGGGTAAGCGATCGGGGGTGAGGGGCACGACGGCCTCCGACAGCAAGGGAGATAGACTAACCCAACTCTGGTCGAGGGCTAGTACATAATGGGGAGCGACTAAACGCCGGCCGCCAGCCACCAACGTTAACCTTTTTTCCTGTAAAAATTGCCCTTGATCAACAATGATATCTATGCCCCGGCTACCCAATTCAAACTCGCTATGCTTTAACCCTAACCATTGATGGGCTTGCAAATATTGGTGGCGAGCTTCTTCCCAACTATGGACTTGGCCGTAACAACACACCTCCCACAATAAATCTAAACTATGGGGATAACTCCAATGGTGATTTTGGCTAACCAGGGTGACCCTCAATCCCGCAGCGATCGCTCGACGACTAGCTGCTATGGCTTCAACCCCATCGCCAATAATCACTAAGTCATAATCCAACATGTAATTTATTTCCTTAGCCACTTTGTTTCCGGCGATCGCGGCCGACAATAGTGATCTGATCTGGATGGGTTTCCACCATCGTAACCCTGAGGGGATCCAATTCCACGCTTAACAATTCCCTTAATTGGGGCCCCTTTACCCCTAACTTGCCCGTAACCTGATTTAAATTGACGTTGATCCATCCCACTTGTAGTTTCGCGTTTGGCTTCAGAAACAGTTCTCCTTTATTGGCCCGCAGCTCCCCTTCTAGCTTCACGTTTAAGTTATTGCCCCCGACTAAACTTAACGGTTCTAACTGCGACCTTAGTAACTTTTGTTGGGTAGGGGAAAATACTTCGTAGGGAATATGGTTAAGTTTAATGGTGCCCTCAATTTCGATCGTATTATCGGCATTGATTTTGGTGGTGATCCCGTCGGTGGCCCCCCATAATTTTTCCTTGGTGGGATGGTTCGCCACACTACTCGCAATTAATTGGTAAAACTCATCATTGTTCAGTTTAATGGCTAATTCTGACTGGGGATCATCCTGGGGTTGTTGGGCGAGTTGATGATCAATGTTACGTTGAAACTCCGCCGAAATTTGCTCTAACTCCATCGCGATCGCTTCCGGGTCTTTGGTCATTGCCTGATCTGGAGATTGCCATTGGGATTGATAATATAGCCCGCCCCCACCACCGCGATCGTGGCAATAAATAACTTAACTATTAATGATTTCATAACGAAAACTGACCAAATAAAAAAGCAGCAGATGATGAATGATCTGCTGCTCCAATTATGACACCTAAATTTTAGAAATTTGAGGTTTAAGTTTGAATTAAACGGCGCGATCGCAACTAGTCACGGCTATTACCAGAAAGGGCGATCATTAATCTCAAAATGAACACAAACAAATTAATGTAGGTGAGGTACATGGATAGAGCAGCGGGTAAATACTGCTCATCCCGGTAACTGCGAGGCAGAATATAAAAATCCACTACCGCCACCCCGGCAAAAATCAATACCCCAAAGGCAGAAATAGCCACTTCGAGGAAGCTAGGAGTAATAACTCCAAAAAAGCCAAGGACGAGTTGGGCTACCATCACCACCACTAGACCGATTACGCCTAATTGAATAGTTTGGGTAAGGGCCATGCCATCTTGATCAGAAAGATTAGAGCCAATGCTTTTAGCAGCGACGAAGGTAGCACCACAACCTAGGGCCGCTACTCCGATGCCTTCAATGCCCACAGCACTACTTAAGGCCATGTACACAATCCCGCTAAGGGTATAGCCAGAAAGCAAACTATAGACCACCAATAACGGTAGGGCAGTGGCATTATTACCTTCATTAGCCACCTTTGCACGACAAAAAAGATCGCTAATTCTGCAATGAGGGCAACCCAGAAGGTAGTCATGAACAGACCGGGATTATTCTGAAGTACTCCCAAACCGCCATAGGTAGCCAAAGCGGTCAACACTAGACCACCACCGACGTAGGGCAGGGCATTCGCAATTACATTAGGGCCGACTAGCTGCTTGCCTTGGGCTTCCTTGATTGCTTGACGAAAATTACTGGTATTGCTCATCGGTTAAAAACTGGTTGAACTGGTTAAACAAATAATGAAAATAATGAAAGTTATTAGATCTAGAATTAGATTTAGATTTAATCAATTCTAGTAAATCCCAATTATTTCAATTATTTCAATTATTTCATTTTGCTTTTTCCCATTATATCGCAGCCATAATTTTGGGTTAACCAGAATTATAGGGCGGTAGTGGAGGGTTTTCCGTTGTTGCGGTTTATAAAAACCAACTACCCTACACTCCCATCACAGTACCGGAAACCATCAATGGTCAATTTATGGGGAGCCATTGGGGAGTGTCATCAATTAGCATTAAAACGTTGATCCTGAGCCAGGTTCAGAAAGTATAGTTTTAAGCTGAAATCCTTAGCTAAGAATAGTTTCAGGTGTAAATGATGACAGGCCCTAGTAAGGATCTTCCTGTTATGACCTATGTTAGGGCTGCCATAGCTATGGTGATTGGGGATTCAACCCAGGGTCAATCCCAGTTGGCCCTGCGGTATTAAGATGATTAAGGGAAAATTCCATGGAAACACAATTTTTAACTAAGCATTTCTAAGAATTTCTAACAATATTCTCTCTACCAATATTCAGTGATGTCTAAGCTTTGACATCTCCCCACCAATACAACAACAACCGATAGCCGATAACTGTAAAATGTCTAACTCCCAATGGCAATTTTGGATCGATCGCGGTGGTACGTTTACCGATGTCATCGGAGTCGATCCCGAAGGTAATATACAGCTGACAAAAATGTTGTCAGAAAACCCAGAACAATATCGAGATGCAGCGATCGCTGGGATTAGGAAGTTAATGGGCGATCGGGCCGAGGAGCTAGGGGTCGTTAAAATGGGAACAACGGTGGCCACCAATGCCCTACTAGAGCGTAAAGGGGAACCGTTGGTGCTAGTCACTAATCGCGGTTTACGGGATGGATTGCGCATTGGCTATCAACATCGGCCAGATATTTTTGCGCTCCATATCCAATTACCGGAACAGCTCTATGGGGAAGTGATCGAAGTAGCGGTCGCCTCAATGCCCAAGGAGACGTAATAGAACCCCTCAATTTAGATCAGGTGCGCCAGGATTTGCAACGGGTCTATGATCGGGGCATTAGGGTCTGTGCGATCGTGTTGCTCCATAGTTATCGATCGGGGGCCCAGGAATTAGCGATCGGGGCAGTGGCCGAGGCGATCGGTTTTACCCAAATTTCCCTTTCCCACCAGGTTAGCCCCACCATGAAATTAGTCAGCCGGGGTAATACCACCGTTGTTGATGCCTATCTTTCACCGGTATTAGGTCGGTATGTGGAACAGGTCGCAAATCAATTACCGCTAGGTTGTGAATTGTTATTTATGCAATCCAATGGGGGATTAGTCCCAGCGGCTAATTTTCAAGGAAAAGATGCCATCCTTTCTGGCCCAGCGGGGGGCATTGTCGGGGCTGTCAAAACATCAGCAGTGGCGGGTTTCCATAAAATTATTGGGTTTGATATGGGGGGGCACTTCCACCGATGTGAGCCATTACGCCCATGAATATGAGCGCACCCTAGAAACGGAAGTCGCGGGGGTGCGGATCAAAACTCCGATGATGGCCATTAATACCGTCGCGGCAGGGGGAGGCTCTATTTTGGGCTTCGATGGTACCCGCTACCAAGTAGGGCCAGCATCGGCGGGGGCAAACCCAGGGCCAGCTTGCTACGATCGCGGGGGGCCCCTGACTGTCACCGATGCCAATGTGATGGTAGGGAAAATTCAACCCCAATGTTTTCCTAAGGTGTTTGGGCCCCAAGGGAATCAGCCGTTAAATAAAGCGATTTTAGCCGATAAATTTCAGCAGTTAGTGCCCCACCAACCGCCGGAAGTGGTGGCGGCAGGATTTCTCGCGATCGCCGTAGATAATATGGCCAGTGCCATCAAAAAGATTTCCCTAGAGCGGGGATATGACTTAGCAGAATATGCCCTCTGTTGTTTTGGGGGAGCTGGGGGCCAACATGCTTGTTTGATTGCGGATGCTCTAGGGATGAATCAAATTGTGATCCATCCCTACGCTGGGTTTGTCGGCCTATGGCATTGGTTTAGCGGATTTAAGGGTGTTGAAGGAGCAGACCCTAGAATTACCTTTGATCCCAGAGCACCTAGCCACCATCGATCAAACCCTCAACACCTTAGCCGCCCAAGCCCAACAGGAATTACCTCGCCCCGCCAGCGATCGCCTGAATAAACTGTATTTAAAATATGCTTCCACCGATGCCACGTTAGGGGTGGATTACACTGGCACCGAAACCATCGAAGAATTAACTACCCACTTTAACCGGCTGTACCACCAACGCTATGGCTTCACCTTCAGCGATAAAGCGTTAATTGTGGATTTAGTGGAGGTGGAATTGATTGCCCCCACCCAAGCCAACCCAGAACAACTGCGCACCAGAACCCACAGCCAGGGGCCGATCGCGGTGGAAATTGTACCTATTTTTATGGGCGATCGTTGGGTTGATGCCCCCATTTACCAACGGGAAACCCTTCAACCGGGTGATCAATTGTTGGGGCCTTGTTTAATTGTGGAGCCAACGGGAACCAATGTGATCGAACCCCAATGGCAAGGCCAGATCAATGATTATGGTTATTTGATTGTGGAGCGATCGTTAACCCCAACCCTAACCCCAATTCAACCCAAAGCTTTAGCCCACCCGAACCCAGCCCAGACCGATGCCGTATTGCTCGAAATTTTTAGTAATCTGTTTCAATCGATCGCTGAACAGATGGGCACTACCCTCCAACAAACCAGCTATTCCGTCAATATTAAAGAACGCCTGGACTTTTCCTGCGCGGTGTTCGATCGAGAAGGCCATTTAGTCGCCAATGCCCCCCATATCCCGGTACATCTTGGTTCCATGGGGGACAGTGTTACTAATTTGATCCAAGATCCCACCGTAACCATTAAACCAGGGGACGTATATGCCTCTAACAATCCCTACGCTGGGGGCACCCACCTACCCGATGTCACCGTGATTACCCCCGTATTCGTCAGAGCGGAGGATCCAACCCCCTCGTTCTATGTGGCCTCCCGCGGCCACCACGCGGATTTAGGCGGTATTACCCCCGGTTCTATGCCCCCCCAAAGTACCTCGATCGCAGAGGAAGGAATCCTATTGGATAATGTGGTGCTAGTGAAACAGGGCCAATGGCTAGAACCAAAGATCACCGAACTGCTTACCACCGGTCCCTATCCAGTACGTAACATTATTCAAAATTTAGCTGACCTCCAGGCCCAGATCGCCGCCAATAATAAAGGTTATCAAGAGTTACTCAAAACGGTGGATAAATATGGTCTCGCCACGGTGCACCACTATATGCAAGCGGTGCAAGATCGGGCAGAAGAGGCGGTAAAACAGGTTCTTGCCCACCTCCATAATGGCTGTTATCAAGTGACGTTAGATCAAGGGGCTGGGATTAAAGTCCAGATCACCATCGATCAACCATCGGCCACTGCCACGATCGATTTTACTGGCACCTCAGCCCAACTAAATACTAACTTTAATGCTCCTAGTTCAGTGGTGAAAGCAGCGGTGCTGTACTGTTTTCGTACCCTAGTGACCGAACCAATTCCCTTAAACTACGGTTGTCTCAAGCCCCTACAAATTAATATTCCAGCAGGTTCGATGCTTAACCCGATCGCGCCGGCTCCCGTGGTGGCGGGCAACGTGGAAACCTCCCAACAGATTACCGATTGTATATACGGGGCGTTAGGGGTATTGGCAAATTCCCAAGGCACCATGAATAATTTCACCTTCGGCAACGATCGCTATCAATATTATGAAACTATCTGTGGCGGTGCTGGTGCTGGGCCTAGCTTTAACGGAACCGATGCGGTGCAAACCCATATGACTAATTCCCGCCTTACGGATCCGGAAGTTCTGGAGTATCGCTTTCCGGTGCAGTTAGAGGAATTTTCCATCCGTCATGGGAGCGGCGGCCAGGGTCAATATGGGGGCGGCAATGGGGTAATCCGTAAACTGAAATTTTTAGAGCCGATGAACGCCGGTATCCTGAGCGATCGCCGTACCATGCCCCCCAAGGTCTTAACGGTGGGGGCAATGGCCAACCGGGAAAAACTATGTACTTAAAGCGAATGGGGAAACCTTAATGCTCCCCAGTC
>JAAUPO010000097.1 GCA_012033095.1 Synechococcaceae cyanobacterium RL_1_2
TGCGGGACTTATGGGGCAAAATGCCAATTCAATTTCAATTGACTTTATAAACAGCATCTTAGGAATAAGAAATTAATAACATCTAAAACTTAAATCCCCATTAGGTTACCTTCACTCGCAGGAGACCCCACAAATTGCTAAGTTATTTAATTCACGATCCTTAGAACGTGTTTGAAAAGTATCAAATGTTGTTGAGTCGCCCCCTAAATCCCCCAATTTGGGGGGCTTCATTGGTTAAAATTTAGGTGATTTCCCGCAGAATGGGGTGTAAGGGGGGCTTTTCAAACATCCTCTTAGGCGGTGAACTCAAGAATGCCGGTGCTGGTTAATTTCCATTGGGGGGGCTCCGAGGCAATGCGGGTAACGGAAGCTGGCTTGATTAACTGAGCTTTGCTATGGCCATAGTTCCTACGACATTCAAATAGAAGCTGTACGGTTTTTTTGACAAAATTATTGGTTAAATCCAAATTATCGAGGTTGTAAAGGGTTAAATAATATTGGGCTCCATCCTTGAGCAGCCAATAAATACCATTATCGGTTTGTTCAAAGATGACATCGGTGGCATTGGCTTTTGCTTGGTTATCAAAGCGACGGCGGATACTTTCTTGGGTTTCTTTGACAATCCATAATTGGTAATTTTGTTTGAGTTGATTGGGATTATGGTTGTAAAGGCGAACTAATTTTGCTAGGGGGGAGAGGCTTTCCTCAGAATGGGGAGCGATCGCGGGGAGTGGGGTAGTTCCCTTTTCTAGCCTAGATTTCATCAAAGTTGTTTCCCCTAGTTGTTTGACCACTTCAGAAATTTTTTGTACCCTCTGCTCTAAATGATCTAACCGTTCATCCTGGCGGTGATCGCTGAATTGGGGTTGGGCCGGAGCTGCTTCAATCCCTCGTTGTAAGGTCTCTTGAATAGTCAAAAAGTTTTGTTCTAATTTACCAACGCGATCGTGGAGGTTACGGAAAGTTTGTTGGATGCCATCGTAATTAATGGTAGGGCGATCGCTCGGGCCCTGATGATCACTATTCCCTGGCTGCGGCACCTGCTGTTGTAGCAATTTCAATTGGGCAAAATAATCCACCTGGGCTGATTGCAGTTGCTGAAGACGGCGATCCAAATTATTAACATTATTTTTAAGGGTAGCGAGGGTAGCTTTAGTTTCTGCTACTCCAGCATCATCCTTAAGGCTGGCTAAGTATTTTTCTAAACTACTTAGATAGGCCTTAGTTTTTTCTTGGGCTTGGGATAAATTTTGAATTTCTTGATGTAGTTCAGTTTTGGTGATGGTTTGGGCATTGAGGAGGCGTTCTAACTCCAGTTTGATCTCCGTAGGGGAAAAACTACTACCCCCTTGCTCTAACTTGCCTTTTTGCTCTGGGATTAATTCCCAGCTTTGATAATCACTGCGTAACTGGAGTTGGGCGGGGAGGAGCAACGTGATCTCTTCGCTCCCAGCATTAGAAACTTTAATATCAAATAGTTTTTGGAGAGTATTTTTAACGCGGCTTAATTTATAACTGAGATTACCGTTAGGCACGGCTATATAGAATTTTTTACCCTGATCGTTTTCTAGAAATAGAACCCAAAATTTACCCCGCTGCCCCCGTTGGCAATCCAGAATAACTTTGTCGGTGCGATCGCGATAGGTTGCCTCCCCTAGATCCGTCGCGATCGCATAGGGCTCTAATAACTGGGGACAATCATGGAAATATTGCACCAAATCCTTAACACCAATCTTTAAGCAACGAAATACCGGATCGTTGGCTCCATAAACCCGATGGGCAAGGGTAAAATCCTGGGCCGTTATATCTAACTGCCTTCTTTCCAAAGCCTGTAACAGGTTTGTAAACCGGTCTTCTAAATATTCTAATCTACTGATTAAAGGTTCCTTAAAGTTAGATGATGACACCGAATTATCCATAACAGTTAATCGTTAATCTTCTGATAGCGACCCAAGGCCCATGGATCAAACCATGGGATTAATAGCCATAGCCATAGTGGTAAGTACATTTACACGGCTACACGGCATAGCCCATCGGGCCATAGCATATCTGACCATAGAATCTGAGCATTGCCAATAAACCTCATAAACTAGGTACCCTCAAATATTAATTCCTAAGGGCAACCACGTCCCATATTGAAATCTAGGTTTAAATCCATTATTAAGTTTATTGAATTTATTAAGTTTATTGGAGAGTTTCACTTTTGTAATGCTCAACGCATCAGTTAGTGGCTACAAAACCTCAGTTTATAAGGATTTTTCCTAACTACTAGGATAAAAAGCTTGCAATGTTTTCCCTACAAGGATTTAGCCTAATAAGCTCAAAAGCCTTTTCTAGTAAAGCTTACAGCCAATCTTAGCCTTCTGTTTTTGATTTTTTGTCCGGTAGCAACGGATTTTTCCATAACCAAAAAAGGGAATAGCATGTATTTTTGAAACCCTCGCTTATTGAAATTGTAAAATTCCCATCTGATCCAGTTGCCATTGCTCATTGCCCATATTTTTGAGTCGAGCCGGCTTAAGTAGCCTAAAGTTCGGACTCTTATCGTTGACCCCATAACAATTAAATAAACTACGAATCGTCGAAAGATTATAACTATTAACTTTTAATTTTAATTTGGGCACCAAATATAATTCATGGCGGAAGTTAACTAACCAAAAATCCCCTCGCTTTTGAGCTTCAAACACAGGGGGTTCATCATAGCCTTCCCGACGGCGCAGTTGACTATCCGTAGTTAGGGCAATCTCGATCGCTTCAAAACTTTTATCCCCTTGGTTGTATAACGTCACCAATTCCGTTTCTTGAAACGTTAACTGATTAACCACATTCGAAGGGTTGCGTTTCGGAATAGAAGTTTCTGGGGTAAATTGCGTTGTCGTGGACGCAATATTTTGTTGGGGGATATAGGTTTCTTTAAAATTGAGGGCGTAGTAGCGATCGTCCAGTTCAGGGCTAGCAGGGGCTGCCTCTTCTGGTTGCCCAAAGTCACTACTCCCTAGCTCATTTTCATCCCCATCGGGACTGGCATCATCGAAACCTAAGTCCTCCTCCGAAAAATCATCATTGTCCCTATCCGACACCCCCATCACAGGATCAAAATCCAGATTTCCCCCAGGGGGTGAATAATCGCTAGCCTGAATATGGGTGAAATCAGAAGACTGATCACTATAATCTTCTGAAATGACGATGCCGGGGAACTCCTCTTCCTCCTCCGGTGTATGATCCTGCCATAGTTGTGGACTCGGGATCGATGGGTTCGCCTCCGTTAGGGACAACAATTTTCCTTCTAAACGTTCTAACTTGTCCTGTAATCCATTAAGTCCTATTTCTTGGGGTAACTCCGCCACCAAATTATCCCGAAATTGCTGAAACTTCTCTGCAATTACCATTTCTAACTCCGGTAAGGATAGGGCCATGGCGGCCGGATATTCTGGCGCATAATCTTCGGAGTCATAGTCATCCATGGTATCGGTAGAAATTTCCATTTCGCTAAGACGATAGCGTTCAATTTGTTCTCGAATGCCTAAATTTTCAGCATTGAGAGCCGCAATTTCCTGCTCCAAACTTTCCCTGTTAGCTTTGAGATCGTTTAATTCTTTATAAATTTGAAGTAGCTTAAACCAGGCTCGACAGGCCCAGTCTTCACGATGGCGATTAATGCGGGCAATACCCTGGGGAATTTGATCATCGGGTTGAAATTGTTTGACCAAAAACGATAGATCATGCCACCCACAGGTTGGACATTTATTGGGATTGTTCTTCATATCTGTGGAGCAGATGGGACAAGAAAGGACTTCTTTCATAGGACTTCTTTTAGCAACGGAGCATAATGCTAGTTCGACAAGTTAGGGATATGTGCCCTGGGGCCACATCGGCAGTAGTGCAAACTTTTGATTGGGGGGAATAAATCTATTGTACTAACTATTTACCACCCCATTGTTTTCCGAGTACCCGTAGTAATGCTTTTAAGCCAAGAATGAAGGGAGGTTCTGCCCTTAAATCATCGGCATTGCCATGGAAATCCAGCAAGATATTACGTAGTTCTTTTTGGGTTGCTTTCCATAGCCGTCGGTTAAAGTCTGGTTCTAGCTCCCCTTCTGAACGTTGCCATTGGTAACCTTCGATCGCGGTAACTTCTTCAATTTCTAATTCCTCGATCGCCCGATGGAAAGCATCTAAAAATACCTTGAGTCGCTTCATTTCGGGAATAACCATTTTGTCTAAGCGTTTATAGGTTAGACGTTGTTGATAGTCGACGGTTTCCCCATTAATTTCGCACTCTTCTCCAGCAACAATGGGATCATCCTTGGGGTTATCTAGTCCTTTGAGCTTGGTATCACTTAGCACTAAACCACAGGCCACCTCATCCTTAGGTTGACGACTGAGTTTGGTCATAATTTCTGAATCCTCTAGGCCCGAAGCGAACGTTAGTAAAAAATTAAATAGATCGTTTACTTCGGAATTATGATCAAACTCTCCCCCCTCCGCTAACCAGTGAAGCAGTCGAGAACCATTGCCCCCCACATACACTGAGGGGGTTTCCTGTTCGGTGTAACTCCCTTCACTGTGGAGACTAGCAATGATGGTGCCAATGTAAAAATAGAGACCCCCAAAGCCAATGCCCATTAAACCCATCAGCCCTTGAAAATCCGTTTGATCTTCTAAGCGATCGCGTTCATTTTTGAGCCATTCCTCCGCTTTGAGCTTCATCCACACATCCAGCTTGGCACTAAAGGAGGGGCCCCGCAAATCCTGCCAATCCCCTGGGGATTCTTCCCCTAATCGCTTCAAGAAGGAGGGGTTAAACTCAACCAACTCAGAAAATAAATGACGACCGGCTAATTGAATGGAGCATTGATGAAGCAGACGATTTTCTAGCCAGATCGAAATATCCGATGTGCCGCCCCCAATATCCACACAGGCAGTGCTAACTAGATCCTGCTGTTCTAGATCCGCAAAATATTGGGCCACACAAAGACTTTCAGTGCGAAAATAACGGGAACTATCGCTGGGGGGACATGCGTGGGTGATGCCGGTGGATGCGCTGAGGGCTTCGGTTACTCGACTCCACACTTTGGCGTAACGGTTTTTTTCTTTTTTGGCAAAGGCCGAGGGATAGGACAATGACCATTGGATGGTTTTAACTTCATTTTTGACCGCGATCGCGGATAAATGGAGGGCCAGGTGGCGCAAAAACAATTCACTATCATCTAAATTTACCGTATCCCATTTCAAATCAGTCCGAATCCATGGATCTTGGGGTTTAAAAAGATGGGGATTGGGGATATACATCCGACCATCAAAAATTGGCTGAATGTCCCGCTTATTTTTATTGAGGTCACTCCCACGACAGGTTAAGACCGTGGACATGGGGAAAGGTTTTTCCGAGGGCAGAAATTCTTCAGGAATGAAAAAATCAAAGAGTACATCCCGACGGGTATTGGGATTAGCATCGGTAACTTTTAGATGGAGGTGATCGAGGGTAAACCGCTCCACAATGTTCCCCCCCTTGTTCACATACACATTGGTAAAGGAGGTACCAAAATCCACCCCGATCGTCCAGGTACCGGCTAAACGAATCTGATCGGGGGTAGGCAATAAAATTAACCCCATCAGGTTGTTATATTCATTCAAACATTCCACATGGGTGGGAAACTCTTTTAAACGGGTGGTTTCATAGGTGCCCCGATCCTGTTTAAAGCGATGGAATTGTTTATCGGCTCCAGGGAAATTAACCTTAAACGTACCGGAGCCGAACTCTTGATCAAAATAAAAACCGTAATATTCTTGCCATTGATGATTTTCTGTGGTGAAGTTGGGCCATAATTCCACGATGGGGGCCTCTTCAATTAAATTCGCTTCATCCAAGGTATAGCTTTTGATCACCCGATAATTTTGGGGTTCGCCGGTACCGAGTAGGCCATGGAGGGGCAAATCTAAAATGACTTCCACTTCATAGCCCTTTTGTTGGAACCTTACCACTTTGCGGGTTAAATCCTCTTGGGTGAAATACTCCAATAGAATTGGATTAATGGGAATTAATGGACTGATGGGATTACCTTGGAACCGTAGTTCACTGCTACCCTTCACCATCACCCGCTCACTACCGGTAAAGACTCCTTCGCTATCGAGAAAATGAAATTTCGGTAAAAATAATTCATCGGGGGTTAAACAATTAATTTTTCCTTCCTTTTTCCATTTTTCTAAATCCTCCCGTTGGAAAGAGGCAAGGGTCCGTCCTTCATAGACGGAAATGTTTTGGGCCGGTTGGTTCCAGGTTTTAGCGATCGCGGGGTCAATAATTAGTAACGGTTTAGCCGGTGTTTTCTCCAAACTACCGATTAATTTAACCTGGGGCTCTAGGGTGATCCCTTCCTGTTTGATCGGTTTATTGAGGGCAATGAGAACCCCGCGATTAATGGCCACATCAAAGGGCACGGGGTTATCGGAAATTTTATAATCAGGATCAATTTGGCCCCCTAAACTGACCATGAAATTCCGCAAAATGCCACTAATAATATCGATCGCGTTACTGTAGCCGTTATGGTTTCTGAGTTCTTCGTCCAGTTTTCCTAGCCAAGTCACCAATTGTCGCTTTTGTTTATCGTTGAGGTGGGGGTGGGGCGGCTCTAGGGATTTAGTCTGGGGATTCCACCAGGGCAACCCATCCCAGATTGCGCCGGCCGATGGCACCACGATCGTGCTGGGGGAAGTCATCCCCACCGGTCGATTATTCCAGGAAAAAAGATAAAGATCTTCCCAGGGGCTTTTTTGCTCTTGTTCATTGCCCTTGGGAAAGGTGTACAAACTGTAGCGATCGTCTGGTAATAATTCATAGAGCGATCGGGCAAACACTTGATGGGATTGATTTTTCCTGGTGCCTAATTCCAGTAATTCCGCCTTTAAGGGAAAGCCCCACACCTCCTTTAACGCGATCGCGGCTAACATGCCGTACCACATGGGAATCACTTTGGAGCGACTAGGGTAGCGATCGTTATGCAAAGCCATTTCCACTGCTAGGGGCCGGGCCCACACCGTCGGCACGGAGTTGATATTTTCTATTCCCTTAGCCGCCTTATAATCCAAACTATCCGCCACATCATTAAAAGCCTTAGGATCCTGTACCCCCCATTCCCCTCGCCGGATCGCTGTGCCCCCAACTTTATGATCCGCTTGCAATTGGGGTAGTAAGAGTTTAGTCGGAGTGTTACTTGGTGTTTTGGTCATGGCTTTAAAGAACAGGATTATACTGGCGATCGCGTAGGCAGTTTCCATTTAGATAGGGTAATAACCTACCTAAAGCTGAAGCAAACTGACTAAATATTAAGACTAAATATTAAATTTAATTATCAGAAACATCGCTAAAATCCAGATTTTTTTACATTTGTAATGACAGTAGCCTACCGTTTTGCAGAAAGCAGTCATAAAGAGACCCCGTAGTTCAACGGACAGAATAGAAGTTTCCTAAACTTTTGATCCAGGTTCGTCTTCCGCGGGTCACCTCGCGTAGCGTATCAATCGTTTACATCATTTCATTAGGCAAAAAGCCATCCATGTCGCC
>JAAUPO010000098.1 GCA_012033095.1 Synechococcaceae cyanobacterium RL_1_2
AATTTCTCCGGTGCGTTCGGTCACAGAAACTAACATAATATTCATGACCCCAATCCCCCCAACTAGTAGAGAAATGGTGCGATCGCTACTAACATCACGGTTAAAGCACCGGTGATGCTGCCTACAATTTCCAAAATATCCTTTTGGGTTTCCACCCGAAAATCATCTTCCCCCGTGATTTGATGGCGCAGGCGCAGTAAATTTTCAATCTGAAATTGGGCCGCTTTAATGGTGTCTTCGTTTTTCGCAGTGACCGAAATAAAATTTAATTGCATACCGTAGGGGGAGGTTCGGCCCACCAAATTATTGGACAGGGTAGAAATGGGTAAGTAAATTTCATCATCTTGGTTATTGCCCAACATGGTTCCTTTGGGTTCGAGGATGCCAATGACCCGAAAACTAATATTTTTAATCCGCATCGATTGACCGATCGCGGGACTTTCCCCAAAGAAAGTTTCCACCACATCGGCCCCTAACACCGCCACCCGATTATTCCGCTCGATATCGTCTTCGGTAATGAATCGACCTTGGGCAATGTTATAGTTTCGCACCGGCAAAAATTGCGGTGTTACCCCTTGGATGGTCTTACTTTGGGTTTCTTGCAGATAACTAACAACTTGACGAGAGGTAATTTGGGGGGAAACGGCTTTGATGGTAGGTACTTGTTGATCGATCGCCTGGGCATCCTTCATTACCAAGGTATTGGGGGTTTCGATCGCGTTGCGGCGGGTTTCCCTAGAACCAGGGACTACAAATAAAACATTGGGCCCAAGGGCTTCAAATTGTGAGGCAGCAAATCGTTGGGCTGCTTGGCCAATGCCCACCATCCCGATCACCGAAGAATTTCCAATCACAATTCCCAGCATGGTCAGACTACTTCTAAGCTTATGGGCAGTGATGGTTTTAACTGCCATGGTGAGACTTTCAATAAAATCCATAACCGAGAAACTTGGTAAAAATTATGCTTAAGAACGCTAGTGATTGCGTAGGGCAATGTTAGCCTAACCGCCATCACCATTGTAACTATTAGTCCTGGGCTTGTATGAATTTTCCCCTCATTAATCGTGCGATTACCTATCAAAATCGTGTAGCGATCGTTACTTCAGATCATCAATATAGCTATCACGAGCTATTAACCACATCGGCCAAAATTGCAGCAATGTTATTAGGGGAAAAGGAGGATTTACAGGAAACGCGGGTAGCTTTTTTAGTGCCATCGGGGTTTGATTATGTCGCGGTGCAATGGGGAATTTGGCGAGCAGGGGCGATCGCTGTGCCCCTCTGCATTGCCCATCCCCGACCAGAATTAGCCTACGCCATCAGCGAAGTGGGGGCGACCATTTTAATTGCCCATCCCCAATTTGCCGATATCGCCCGATCGCTAGCCACGGAGTATGGTTGTCAATTATTTTTAACCTCTGAACTTGAAACAGCCCAGGCTCCAAAGGAGACAAAGCATTTACCGTCAATTGATCCATTGCGGGGGGCTTTAATTTTATTTACTAGCGGAACAACGGGCAAACCAAAGGGGGTGGTGATTACCCATCGTAATATTGAGGCCCAGGTTACGAGTTTGGTCGAAGCATGGGGCTGGACAAAGAGCGATCGTATTTTGCATGTATTGCCGTTGCACCATATCCACGGTATTGTCAACGTTCTCACCTGTGCCTTATGGGTAGGGGCCCAATGCCACATGATGCCCCAATTCAATGCAGCGGCAGTATGGGATAAGTTTACCCATAGCTCCGTCACCCTATTTATGGCTGTCCCCACCATTTACGTCAAATTAATTAACCATTGGCAAACCCAAACCCCAGAGCAACAAGCATTAATGAGGGCTGGGGCAAAAAAATTAAGGTTAATGGTCTCTGGGTCGGCGGCCTTACCAGTAACAGTATTAGAGCAATGGCGTACCATTACCAACCATCTACTCTTAGAACGCTACGGCATGACGGAAATTGGGATGGCCCTATCTAATCCATTGGAGGGCGATCGCTTAGCCGGTTTTGTGGGTAAACCCTTGCCAGGGGTAGAAGCTCGTCTAGTGAATGACCAAGGCCAAATCACCCAGCAACAAGGAGAAATTCAGATTAAAGGGCCCCATGTGTTTCGGGAATATTGGCAACGACCCGAGGCCACAACGGAGGCATTTACCCCAGATGGTTGGTTTCGTACGGGGGACATGGCCGGGATCGAGGGGGGCAATTATCGCATTTTAGGCAGAATGTCGGTGGACATCATCAAAACCGGTGGTTATAAAGTATCGGCTTTAGAAATTGAAGAAACCCTCCGCACCCATCCCGCCATCAATGATTGTGCCGTGGTGGGAGTTCCCGATGAAGAATGGGGAGAGCGGGTTTGTGCTGGGTTAATCCTTAATCCCGATTATTCAGAACCCATCACCTTAGCATCCCTACGACGTTGGGGTAAGGAACGGCTAGCGGTATATAAAATCCCTACCCAAATCGCGATCGTGGCAGACCTACCCCGCAACGTGATGGGGAAAGTGACTAAACCGAGAGTGAAGAAATTATTTTAATTAGAGGATGTTTGAAAAGCCCGCCTTGCCCCTCACTCTGGGGACAATTACCTAGATTTCAAGCAATTAGGTCCCCCAATTTGGGAGATTTAGGGGGCAATTCAACAACATTTGATACTGTTCAAACATCCTCGTAGGATTAATGACTATTAGTTGGGAATTACAGAAGCCAGAATTAACCATAATGGAGGCTAGAAGCTAGCTCACTTTTTAAACGCGCCATAATCGATTCACGATCGAGGGAATTTAAAATATTTTTAACTACGGTTTTAGGGCTTTCATCTCCCCAGGCCGCACCATTCAATAAATAATGTTTAGTCACTTGGCCAATGGCGTAGGACGAAAACCCCCCACGGTGCCTTGGGCGATCGCTACAGGGACATAGGTGGACAAACTCAATCCCCCTGTCAAGGGCAAAGATAGGCCAGCTAACCCTTTGAGGGAGCTAAGGGCAAAATTAGTAAGCACCTCCGTTACCCCTAAAGCACCCATGGCGAGGGAGATTTTTTGCAGTAAAGCCATGGCTTCCTGGTGCCCCATGGTTAAACCGTAAATGCCGGATAGATTTAAGATCATCGCCACATCGATCGCGGCCCCGCTACAAAGATCGAACACGGTCACGGGATTTAGGGCTAGGGCTAGGGCTTTGGCCACCATGGCCCGACGAATTAATTGTTCCGCCAGCTCCCCCCGGACTAATTCCTTACGGGCTAATAATTGTTTATTGAGGTGATGGGCAAAAATGGAACTATTAAGGGCCATCAGGGATTTTCCTTCCCGCTGTAATACTTCTAAAATTTTGAGCCGTAGGGGTTCAATCTGGGGTTCCCCCCGATATTTTTTAACTTTAGTTTTGCCAGTGATGGGATCTTCTTGCTTTTCGTAAATGAGAGGGGAAGCTGAAACCATCAATATTTCTTCTGGGGATAATAATTCCTTGACCCGCTCATCTTTGATTTTGTGGTAAATACTTAAGCGATCGGCGGTGGGATATTGATCAATTTTGTTAAACACTAACAGTAAGGGTTTGCCGAAACTTCTGAGGTGGGAGAGGGCTTGGTATTCAATTTGATTTAGATCCCCCGCCACGACAAACAATAATAAATCTACTTTTTGGGCGATCGCGGTGGCCAACTTTTCCCGTTGTTCGCCATTAATTTCATCAATGCCAGGGGTATCTAATAATCTCACCGAAGAATTTTCATTATTAGCACCAAAGGTCAGGGATTTTACGGGGTAATCATGACCCACAATGGGCCAATCCGTTACCTGTAAATCCTTAGTTACACCATGTAGGGCCCCGTACAAAAAATATCCTGGCCCATTAAGGCATTCAACACCGAAGATTTGCCTTGGCCCACCATGCCAAAAACCGCAATTTGTAATAAATTTTGCTCTAAGCGATCGAGCATGGTGGTTAATTCCCTTAAATCATCCTCAAAGCCTTTTTGCTCCTGTTGGGTTAAATCAAGATTGCGCACCAATTGACGCAGACATTGCTGGGCCTCTTTTTGGTTCAATTCCTCTTGAATTTGATTAAAGTCAAATAGCAGCCGATCTAGATCGCTATGCTCATAGAAGTTCAACTCGTTCATAACCTTGAATTGTAACTATTTTTTTGCGATCGAGGACTCATTACCATAACCCATCAACAGCAATTCCCAACCCTAACCCTCTTGCCCTAGCCATCCCTCACCATAGAAGTTAGCCATTTCCATAGATCAATACACGCCCCGGAAATTTTGATGAAGGATGGGTTAAAGCCTTAATTTTCTTAATTTTTTAGCTCCAAACAGGTTTCATGTACAATTAAGGCCATAATGATGTCACCGATCGTAATGTCAAGTTTTGAGGAAAAGTTGCCATGAGTTCAACTGCGGACACTAAATCTGGTCTTGAGGCGTGGCTAAAAGGACAAAACGTGGTTTTAGCTGCCATTGCTTGGGGTGTAATTGCCCTGTTATTCTTTTTGTTATTTAGCGTCACTGCTCCGGGGGAAGATGATCCTCTGTGGTATTCCCTAGGAACATACATTTTGGAGGAAACCGCTTTCTTTGCTGCGGGCATGTTGTGTTTACGGAATTGGCAAAGCCCCCAAATTGTTAGCGGCAAAAACGTCTGGCTAGGCCTAGGTTTAGGCATGTTTTGTTTCTTTATCGGAAGCATTTTATTTGGTTGGTGGGAGTTGTATTGGAAATTAGATCCCGATCTTTCCCTAGGGGATTTGTTCTACATTGGGTTTTATCTGTTCGTCGGTTGGGGCATGTTTTTAGCGGTGTTGCCTAGAAAATTAAACCTTGAAGTCAAAGAATGGCTCTCCGTTGGTTTAGTCGCCATTGTCGGTCTAGTCTTAGCTGTTTGGATTGGCATTATTTTACCCAAACAGGCCGAAGAACCTCCCGCTGCTTTCCTTGCCCCCCATTCCGTATTAGTAGCTAGCACCGGAGATAACTGGCAAGATTTACTCCCTACCACCCTAGCCCAAGCTCCCGCAACAGAAGTTACCCCCCCAACCGAAGAAACGCCCCCTAGTAAACCTTTACCTGGTTGGGTACAGGCGATCGAAAATTTACCGGAATCGATAGCTTATACGGTCAACCTATTCTATATTTTCTTTGATGTAATTTTGTTGATTATTGCTTCGACATTACTCTTAGCATTCTGGGGGGCAAGTTTTCCGAATCTTGGAAAATGATTGCCGCTGCTGCTTTTGTTTATACATTGGGGATACTTGGTTTCAATATGCCGATGCGATGTCAGCCATTAACCAAGTTGATTATAGTAGCGGTGCCTTACTGGAAGTATTTTATGTGTTTACCGGCCTGTTATTTGCGGTGGGAGCAGCCTTAGAACATGATGTTTCTAGTCAGCCTAGTCGTAGTCGCAGCCGTCGCCGCACCAGAAGTTAGGATCGCCATAATTTTGTAAAATTCCTTTTAACTTCTCTTGTTCTTCTGTCTTTTAGCGATCGCATTGCTATTTTGAAAAAAATTTATGACCATTTCTCCCAACCAGGATCAAGCTCTTTCTGACGTTTTTCGTAAAATTAGTGGCGGTGCGTTCCCTCCCGTCATTGAAACCTTTGAGCGGGGCAAAACGATCTTTTCCCTGGTGATCCCGCTGAAAGAGTTTATTTCTTGGTTTCTGGGGCCGTGAAACTATCCCGGGTTTATGAAACGGGTGAGGAAATTACCGTAGCTCTTCTTCGAGAAAATAGCGTATTTGGGGTGCTTTCCCTCATTACCGGGGAAACGTCCGATCGCTTTTACCATGCGGTGGCATTTACGCCCGTGGAGTTATTATCGGCCCCCATCGAACAAATGGAAAAAGCCCTTGTAGATAATCCCCAGTTACCGATTTTAATGTTAAGGGGGTTATCATCACGGATTTTACAAACGGAAATGATGATTGAAACCCTAGCCCACCGAGATATGGGATCACGCTTAGTGAGCTTTTTATTAATTCTTTGTCGAGATTTTGGCATTCCTACGTCGGAAGGGATTAGGATTGACCTTAAACTTTCCCACCAAGCCATTGCTGAAGCGATCGGCTCCACTAGGGTAACGGTGACCAGATTATTAGGGGATCTCCGGGAGGAAGAAATGATTTCTATTTATAAAAAGAAAATAACTGTTCATGATCCAGTCAATTTGAGTCAACAATTTGCTTAATCATAGGTTCCCAACTTCCCACTATCAGCCATGGATGGAACAGATAACGTGCCTAATAAAAAAATCAACAGCCTTCCCAATGGTTAGGGGGACTGGCGTTACTTGGACCGTCCGGTCTATGGCTATTACTGTTGCTGGTACTACCGACTTTAGTTATTTTTGAATTAAGTTTGGTTCCCAATATCCGCCCAGGGGATTTGGTTAATCCCAGCGGTTTTGATAATTATTTTCGTATATTTTGTGATGTGGATGCGGATAGCTTCTGTCAGCTCAACATCATTAATTTATTTGTGGTGGTTCGTTCCTTGGGCTTCGCGATCGGAACCATGGTAATTTGTCTGCTTTTAGGTTTTCCCGTCGCCTATTGGATTGCCCAACTGTCTCCCCCACGGTGGCGCAACCTGATTTTGATGGGGTTTGTGTTACCTCTCTGGACTTCTTCTTTGTTAAGAACCTACGCCTGGATTTCCATCCTGCGGCCGACCGGTTTGTTAAATACGGTTTTAGAGTTTTTCCATTTACCGGCCCTAGATTTGCTGAATCGATCATCGGCGGTGCTCATCGGTATGGCCTATGGCTATTTGCCCTATATGGTGCTGATTTTGTTTGCTTCCATTGAAAAACTCGATCGCCGATTATTAGAAGCGGCTTCCGATTTAGGGGCAACCCCTTGGCAAGCGTTTATTAAAGTTACTATTCCCCAAACGTTTCCAGGGATCGCGGCTGGCTCCCTATTGGTGTTTATCACTAGCCTAGGGGATTTTGTTGACCCAGAATTATTAGGGGGGGGCATCTAGTATGACCATTTCCCGTTTAATTTATAACCAATTTTTAGGGGCATCCCGTAACTGGGGCTTTGGTTCAGCCTTAAGCATGGTGTTAATTTTTGGAGTCAGTATCGCGATCGCGTTGCTCCTTAAATACGGCGATCGAGACGCAGCGATCTAAGACCAATCGCACCCACCAACCCAATCCAAGGGCATCATTGATCTATTCAGTAGCTTTCAAAAATTAGGCTATTGCGATAGCAGTTATACCCAAATTTACCCAATAGGCTAAGAAAGTTGTTGTAGCCATTAATATCAACAACAATTGAGATAAAGATAAAGATTATTTTCCCATACTAAACAAAACGGTTTTGGTATGACATAGCAGTCCTAACTAGGTCATAGAATGAAGATCCTTACTAGACTTGGCTTTCAATGTAATCAATTGCCCTTAGAGGGGGACAAGTCCGATTAAAGCTTTGTAGAATAAGACTTGTAGCGATCACTTTTTGTAAAAAATCAAAACGTAAACCAGCATCAAAATTAATTCACAAACGAGAAATCAACCTTTTCCCAGAATTTT
>JAAUPO010000099.1 GCA_012033095.1 Synechococcaceae cyanobacterium RL_1_2
CTAATGTTAATTACGTTTTGGGCTTAATTAAGCATTGATTATAAGCAGGTTTTCGATCGAACACCCCTAGTAGATGTCTTTTTATGAATCTTGGCTGGGTCTTCAGGGATTAAACAATCAGGACTTACGCAAAAATTTCGATTCTGTCCTCGGAACCATGATGTTTGGGGACAATCGTTCAAGCAAGTCCACCAAATTTGGGGGATTTAGGGGGCTTGTGCGTAAGTCCTAACAATATTACAAATAACCTTCAATCACAATGTCGCGATCGATCATGTATGTATAAACATTTTTTAACAATAAAGCCTCGTCCATATTCACACTACCTAAATTACCCACAGGGGTAGGAGCTTGATCACCGCCAATAATTTTGGGAGCCACAAAAGCAATTACCTTTTGGATTACCCCTTGACTAATCGCAGCAGCAGACAGATTGCCCCCACATTCCCAGAGCACCGACGATAGACCTCGATGGTATAAATCCTCCATCACGGCCAAAGGCGTTAAACACTCTAACGTTACCACCTCTAACCCCCGCTGCTCTAAGTGGGCTTTAAATGCTGGATTACCCTGGGGCCCAGTAAATACTAAGGTTGGGGGGCTAGGAGGGATAGGATTATTCACCGTTGGGGCAAAACTAGGGTGCTTGGGATCAGGCCAAAGGTGGGCATCTAGGGGTAAATCAAGGGTTTCACTCATCACTACCCGAAGGGGATTATGGTCAACTACGCCGTGGGTGGTGAGTTTAGGGTTGTCCTGGCGTACGGTATTTCCCCCTACAATGACGGCATCACAGGCCCCCCTTAATTCATGGACTTTAATTCGGGACTGGGGACAACTAATCCAACGACTATGGCCATGGCTAGTACCAATTTTCCCATCGAGGGTCATGGCATACTTCAACAGCCCAAAGGGTAATTGATGGGTGATCCGGTGGATGAAGGCTTCATTGAGTTGACGGCATTGTTCTTCTTCTAAACCGACTTTTACGGTAATACCCGCAGCCCGCAGGCGTTCTATGCCGCCACCGGCTACCCGGGGATCGGGATCCACCATGCCCACGATTACTTCTTTGACTTGGGCTTCAACCAAAGCTTCACTACAGGGGGGGGTGCGCCCATAGTGGTTGCAGGGTTCTAAGCTGACATAGACCGTGGCCCCCCGGGCCCGATCGCCGGCTGCCCTGAGGGCAATACTCGGCGTGGGGTTGACCTGCATCCTGGAGTGGAACCCTTCGCCAACTATGTGCTGGTCTTTCACAATTACGGAACCGACCATGGGATTGGGGGCGGTGCGGCCGAGGGCTTGGCGGGCAAGGGCCAAACATCGTTGCATCATCTCGCGATCGAAGGGGGTAAAGGGTTGGGCCATGGGAACCTATCGCTGAAATTATCCCTATAACCTAACATTGCTAGGACTTACGCAAAAGCCCCCTAAATCCCCCGAATTTGGTGGACTTGCTTGAACGATTGTCCTCAAACATCCCCAAACGTGATGGTTCCCAGGACAGAATGGAAATTTTTGCATAAATCCTGATTGCTAAACCTAATCTCAAAGTAGCCATCTATGATTATTGACTGGGGGATTAATTTTTATAAAAACCCCAAGGGTTAAGCTATGGTAGAGACACATCCATCCCAACACCCTATTTACTTTGTTTTAAGTACACCCATCCATGGAACAACCGGAATCTGCCCCTACCAAACGTCGGCGTAAATTATGGTTATGGCTTGGTCTATCCTTAGCTTTAGTGGGGGGGACTATGGCGGCTAGTTGGTATTTCGTCAAACGTCAACTGTCCCCAATTATTTCTGCTCAATTAACCTCTACCCTCGATCGCCCGTTTAATTTAGGTGCGGTCACCCATATCAGCCCCAACAGTATTACCTTCGGCCCTTCCACCTTACCCCCCACCGCTAAGGATCCGGATTATCTTGATTTAGCGTCTTTAACGGTTAGTTTCAATCCTCTGACTGCGATTACGAAAAAAGCGATCGCGGTGGACATTACGGTGGATCAACCTCAATTGTATTTAGAACAGGATCAAGATCGCCGCTGGGTTAACATCCAGGTAAAACCACCCCAGGGGGATAGGGCGATTGAAGTGGCCCTCAATGATTTTAAAGTCAGGGATGGGGTGATTACGTTAGTCCCGAGGAACCGCGCCCAGGAATTACAACCAGCGGTAGTGACGACCGTTGAATATCTAAACGGTAAATTTAAGGAGCAAAACGATCGCTTAGATTTTGAATTAGCTGGCAGTTTTAACCCAGAAGCAACGTTTAAATCCCAAGGGCGGGTACAGCTTAGTTCTAAGGCTTTAGCGGTTGAAATTATCGGGAAACAGTTACCCGCTAGTTATGCCACCTCTTTGCTTCCCCTGCCGTTTAAGGTGAGTCAGGGCCAGGTGGATACGGATTTAGCGATCGTGTTAAACCCGATCGGGATTTATTAATGGATGGGGAAGTGCTGTTGAAGGATGTCACTGGCAAAATTCCCCAATTGCCCCAACCCTTTAGCAAGACCAATGGCAAAATTAGGTTTGATCGGAAAAAAAATTGATTTTGCTGGGGTAACCACTAACTTCGATCAACTTGGGGGAGTACTGGGGGGTTACATTGATTTACAAAATGGTTTTGCCTTATCGGCGGAGGTGGAGCCGGCGAAGGTAACGGCGGTACTAAAGGCGTTTAATTTACCAAAATTAAGCTTTCCGCTAACGGGGGAACTGGCGGCGAGGGTTAACCTGATGGGGCGTTGAACAGTCCCATTACGAAGGTCTCAGCCCGGGCCCTTACCCCTATTACCGTCGATCGCGTTGAGTTACAAAATGTCACGGCGGATGTGGCGATCATGGGCGGGGTGATGATGGTGCGATCGAGTCAAGGGAACTTATCTAGTGGTGGCCAGGTAAGGGCAAAGGGTCAGATTGCTTTTCCGACGAAAACTAAACCAACCCTAGTGGCGTTGGATGTCAATGGCATGGGGTTAATACCACTGCGATCGTGGCAACATATCGCCCCCAACCCCTACCGATCAACCTAGGCCCCTCCTCCTTCAAGGCCAAAGTGGTAACTAGGATTAGGCCAGAGGGTTTTAGGTTAAATCAAGTGACTGCCCTAGGTACGGCCACCATGAACCTGGGCCAGGGTCAGGTGAACGCCACTAGATGGCAACTCGATCGCGGAGAACTATCTGCCGAAGTTAATCTGAATAATCTGAATTTACGGGCCCTGTACCCCACCATTCCTGAACAATTAGCCAGCGGTAATTTGGCAGGCCAGGGTACCGTCCAGACGAGGATTGACAATGGGCAAGGGAATCTCCAAACCAAGGGTAGGTTTACAGTGGATACGGCCTTTGGTCGGACGAATGTTCAACGGTTTACCCTCCAACAAGACCAATGGCAAGCGTTGGCGAGTACTTCCATTGCTAACCTTGGCCGCCTAGCCCCTAGCTTAGCTCCCCTCGGTCGTGCTAATGGGACTTTTACCCTGGACGGTAACCTCACCACCAAACAAATTACTGGTAGTGGCTTAGCGGAAATGGCGGGGGGCACCATCACTGCTGAAAATATTGCCATCGATCCACAAACCTGGGCTGCTGAGATTAAAACCCGTAATGTTAACCTGGCCCCGATCGCCAATCTCACCAGTCCCGCGATCGCTAATAGTTCCTTTGCGATCGCCGGATTGATGGGCGACGTGACCCCGGAGACACTGACCCTAAAAGGAAAAGGGCAAATTCGCTTAGGCCAAGGCCAGATCGCCATTGATCGCTTTAACCTCCAGGATGGCCGTTGGCAAGGAGGAGCTACCGCCCAAAACCTTGACCCCAAAACCTTTAAGCTCCCCTTTGCCCAAAACCTAGGGGGGAGCAGCCCAGGGGTCAGGCCAGATCAGAAGCTTTGATCTCAAGGGCATTAGTTTAAGCGGTAATGCCTATCTCCGAACCCCTAGGGAACAGGTCAATATCCCTAAGCTCGGCCTCGATCGCGGCCAACTCCACCTCACCACCTCCCTCGGTTCCAATGGGTTAAACCTGGGCCAATTTAATCCCCAACTCAAAGGCCAAGTAAAAGGGGAAATTACAAGTACCATCGACCTCCTAAACCTGGATAACTTTGATCTAACCAACGTCACCGCCCAAGGTAATTTACTGTTGACGAGGGGTTTACCGTTCCTCGATCGCCCCATTCAAACCCGATGGCAATGGCAGGATAACCAATTAACCATCGCCGAAGCCCAAGGGGAAGGATTCAGCACCCAAGGCACCATTACCCTTAAACCCGAACTATTGGGATCGGGGTTAGCAGCCATTAAAACCATGGATCTAGATGTGATGGCGAAGGATCTAGATGGGGCCCAACTTAAACCTTTTTTACCGGCCAATCTCCAACGTTTTCCCCTGGCTAGCACCGTGAGCATGGAGGGCCAGGTAGGGGGCAATCCCCTCCAACCTAGAGTTAATTTGGCTCTGGATATGACTAAAAGCCGGTTTGCTAATGTTCGATTTGAGCCGACCTATCGGGGCCATGTCACCATCGATGGCACAGGGTTAAACCTCAATCTCCGCCATGAAGCTAATTATTTATCCGCCACCCTCGATCGCAATTATCAACCCCTGGTGGTAAGGGTAGATCATCCCCAACTCCAACTAGATCTTGAACGTACTGGTGCTAACGTTGCGCTCGGAGTAAATCGTTTTAATCTTGATAATTTAAGTTATTTACCCCAGCTTCAAACCCTCAACTTCAACCCAGCTATGGCCAGGGTATTTCCCAATGGATTAACGGAAAACCTAGGGGGACAAATCAATGCCAGGGCTGAATTTGAGCTGAAGGAGGGTTTTGGTTGGGGCACGATCGCGATCGACAATCCCACGGTAAGTAATATTAAAGGCGATCGCTTAGCCCTCGAATTTCGCCGAGATGGGAAGGAAATTACCATTGCCAACGGTGAACTAATCCAAGCTAACGCCATGGGCAACTATCAATTTAACGGTAGCTTCCACGATGCCAACCATTGGCAGGGCCAACTAGAGTTTACTGACACCAACGTGAATGATGTACTAGTGGCCATGAGGATCGGCAATCTAGATGACCTGATTAACCTACAAGAACCCTCCACCATCGTCAACCAAGGCAATTTCCCCACCATGAAACTGGGTTTACCACCCAAGGCTTCCCTGGAGGAACAATTGCGGCGTATTTCAGAAATTTCCGTCCTCAATGCCCAACGCCGCCAAACCGAAAAAGAGGCCTCCTATATTCCCCCCCTCCTGGATCTTGATGGTTCCCTCCAGGGGAAAGTTGCCTTTAACAACGATCGCGGTAACCTGGCCATCGATTTTGATTTAGCGGGGGAACAATGGAATTGGGCCGATCGCTATCAAGCCTCGGAACTAATGGCCAAAGGAACCCTAGGGGAAGGAAAAATTCAATTAGCAGACTTGAAAGTAAATCTGCGCTCCCTAAATAATCCCCGACGACCGGGGGGATTATTCGCCATGAAGGGGGTGATTGGGGATACCCAACAACTGCAAGTGACCATGGAAATTTCCGTGGCGATTAATCCATTTGTGAGCTTACCCCCCAGCATTGGTTTTGATGGATTAATTAATGTGCGTAGTAATATCACCGGCAAGTTCACTAACCCCAAAGCCCTCGGCTCCATTGAAGTCAAGGATGTGGTGATCAATAACACCGCGATCGCGTCCACCGTCGGCAGTTTTAGCTATAACATCGGCGATGATCCCGCCCAACTAGACTTTTTTATCGGGGCCCAACTCCAAAATAACCAAAAACCCCTCAGGGTAGAAGGCACCATTCCCTATCAATTACCCTTTGCCACGATCGCCCCCAACAGTAACAATTTAAACATTGCTGTCAACTTAGAAAATGAAGGTTTTACCCTCCTCAATATCCTCTCCAAGGATCAATTACAGTGGCTAGCAGGGGAAGGCTCAGCCCAATTAAATATTAGTGGCAACTTTAACCCTGATGATGGGCCCTTAGCCCAAACCCTAGTTACAGAAGGCAAAGTAATCCTCAAGGATGCCAAAATTGCCTCCCAATTTTTACCTAACGATCCCCTCACCAATGTCAACGGAGAAATTACCTTTGATCTCAATCAAGTCAATGTGAATAACTTTGCTGGCACCTTTGGCGGCGGCAACGTCTCCGCTACTGGCTCCTTACCCATTATCTTCAGTCGTAATCTCGATAACCCCCTCACCATCAACCTCGATCGCTTAGGCTTAAAACTCAAAATATCTATAACGGCGGCGTAGCCGGTAACATCCAAGTCCTCGGCTCGGCCCTAAGCCCAGTGGTTACCGGTAACATTGATCTATTTGCAGGCCAGGTGGAATTAACCGACGGAGCCGCCCCCCCCATGGCCAGTGAAACCGAATCCTATCTCCAGCTCAGGGACTTACAACTTAACCTCAAAGATAAAATTCAAATTACCCGTCGCCCCATACTTAACTTTTTAGCAGAAGGTACGCTGCTGGTAAACGGTAGCCTCCAAAACCTATCGCCCGTGGGCACCATTAACCTCAAACGGGGCCAAGTGAATCTTTTTACTAGCCGAATGACCCTCGCCTCCGGGCAAAAACATGTGGCTATTTTTCAAGAAAATCGAGGTTTAGATCCTTTCCTTGATGTGGTCTTAGCCACCTCCGTGGGGGAAACCGTGCGTAACCCCCAACAACAAAATCCCCTATCTGCGGAAATTAATGATATTCCGGCCTCTAATTTAGGGGAATTACAAACGGTGCGGGTGAGGGCGGAAGTGCAAGGTTACGCAAGCGAAATGACAGAAAGCTTAACCCTCACGAGTAATCCTGAACGTAACCAGACCGAAATTATCTCCCTCCTCGGTGGTAGTTTTGTGGATACCTTTGGGCGCGGGGAAACCACCCTCGGTTTAGCTAATTTGGCCGGTTCCGCACTCCTTGGCTCCGTCCAGGATCGGGTAGGTCAAGTGTTGGGCCTGTCTGAATTTCGATTATTTCCCACCACCGCCATTTCCGAAAAAGGTCGGGGTTCTACCCTCGGTTTAGGGGCCGAAGCCAGCATTGATGTCACCGACGATTTATCAGTATCGATGTTAAAACTACTCACCACAGAACAACCAGGCCAGTTTGGTTTACGTTATCGGGTCAGTCCCCAAACCATCATCCGAGGCTCCACCGATTTCGCTGGAGATAGTCGAGGGGGGGTGGAATACAATGTTAGATTTTAAGCCCGGATTCAAACCCCAGATTTTAAGCCCGGATTCAAACCCCAAATTTTAAGCCCATGCCCCTATTCACCATGACTGAAGACGGTTATCCAAAACCACAAAAATACAGCGATCGATTAAATTTTTAAATTTATTTTTAAATTTATTTCTAACTACAGGACAAAAACCCTAATCCCTTGCCTAACAAGTCCTCTAGTGAAATCGACTGTAATCTGTAATCCTTGCAGCGTAAAGCTCTCAGACCTATTTACCGTTTTTGGCGCAACTTTTGTCCTAGTAGTTAGGTATTTATAAGTCTTTTTGAATAA
>JAAUPO010000100.1 GCA_012033095.1 Synechococcaceae cyanobacterium RL_1_2
ATTACCTATATTAGAACTTACGCACAAGCCCCCTAAATTCGCTAAATTTGGGGGACTTGTTTGAATGATTGTCCCCAAACATCGTGGTTCTTAGGACAGGATCGAAATTTTTGCGTAAGTCCTGAAGTTTTCTAAGTTATTTTATTCAAGATCTTTAGCATTATATTTTCTGGATATTTTCCGGGCCAGAACGGTTAATTAGGCCTGGTCAAGTACCCAATGTACTAGGGTTGTTACCCCAAATCCCGTTGCCCCTGGAGCTGCTAAATTAGTACCTTTTTCCGTCCAGACCGTTCCCGCCACATCTAAATGGGCCCAGGGGGTTTGTTGCACAAATTTTTGTAAAAATAGAGCAGCGGTAATCGCTCCCCCTCCCCTAGGCCCGGTATTTTTGAGATCGGCGATCGTGGACTTGAGACCTTCAGCATAATTACTTTCTAAGGGCATTTGCCAGAACTTTTCCCCTGCGTTGGTGCTAGCTGTTTTTAAACTTTGGGCTAAGTCGTCATTATTAGACCATAGGCCGGCAATATCTTCCCCTAGGGCAACTACACAGGCTCCGGTGAGGGTCGCTAAATCCACGATCGCGTCCACTTTTAATTTTTCAGCAAATACCAGGGCATCGGCCAGGGTTAAGCGGCCTTCCGCATCGGTGTTATTGATTTCAATGGTTAAACCGTTCGAAGCGGTTAAGATATCCCCCGGCCGCATGGCTTTACCACTAATCATGTTTTCCGTAACCGCACTGATAAAGTGTACTTCCACCCCCTCTGGTTTGAGTTCCCCGATCGCTTTAGCTGCCCCAAAGGTAGCCCCGGCTCCCCCCATATCGGTTTTCATCAGACCAATACTAGCCATGCTGGTTTTAATATTTAACCCCCCTGAATCAAAGGTTAAACCTTTGCCGACGATCGCTAATTTTTTCTTGATCGCACCTTGGGGCCGATAGGTTAAGTGAATGAATTGGGGAGGAATATCCGTGGCTGCGGCAACGCCGAGATAGGCCCCCATTCCCAACGCTTCACAGTCAGCTTGGTTTAAAATTTCCAACCCAAAGCCATACTCCTGGGCTAAGGTGGTGGCCATGGTGCCCATGGCCATGGGATCGACGGAGTTGGCAGGGGCATTAACCAATTCCCGGGCCAAAATGACTCCTTTGGTTAAAGCTTGGGCCTGGGCAATGGCCTTTGCTTGGCCTTCTACTCCGATAATGTCAACATTTTCTAATAATGAAGCCTGGGGATTGGCCTCCGATTTAAACCGATCATCTTGATGTACAGCTAGCAACAAACCTTCCGCGATCGCCGCCGTATGCTGAGGGGTCTCTAGGCCAGGGAACCACAAACCCAATTGCTTCACCCGTTCCATTAAACAAGACCGTCCCACCAAACCAGCCGCCTGCCTCAACGTGTTTGGGGTAGCTGCGGCTTGTGGCCCTAACCCCACTAGCATCAATTTCCGTATTGGACTGTTTCCCCCTAGGCGAGTAAACCCAGAGGTATTCCCGTCCCCTCGAAAGGCCAGATCCGTGATCAATTCGGCGATGGCACCATTGAGTTTCTGATCGAGGGATGTCAGGGCCTCAGGTACATGGTCATTGTCTTGATGCCATAACCCAAGAGCAAGGGTTTCCCCTTCCCAATCCGCCCCAATTATCCCAATACCCTTAATTTCCATTAATTAACTTAAAGCCTCCTCAGTGAGAAAAATATTTACTATCAAAATCGTTCGTTATACCTTTAATATGTAAGCTTGTATCATACAAAAAACCACAGAACCATCTTAATTATGGTGCTTTAGACCCTTAGTCTAAAACTGGGTTTTGTCTTGGAATTTTTCGCTAACAACTTTTAGGGAAAATTTTCAACCTCAGCCCTTTATTCCTTGGACATCGCTCTAACTATAGGTTTATCCTGATGAACCATTTCCTCCTTCTAACAAAATTCCCTCGAATTAGGGACGCAATTAAAGGAATTCTTCAGAAAACTTAGATTGTTAGTAGCTACTGCCCGCTAACTACCGGAGTTACCTCGCCATCACCGCTTGATCACTCCACCCCATCAAGTCATTTAGTATTGATTGCCATCAGACAAACCAACCATGACAGGAACCATACAACCCGAGCCATCTTCATCCATGCTTTCGTCTCAAAATAAGGGCATTATGATCATTGGAGGCGCGGAAGATAAAGTCCATGGAAGGGAAATTCTCCATACCTTTTTTAACCGTTCCGGCGGTACTGAAGCCGCCATTGCTATCATTCCCTGTGCTTCTAGGGAACCGACCCTCATCGGCGATCGCTACGAACGCATTTTTAGAGAAATGGGGGCTCCCAATATTTATCTCCTTGACGTTAGGGATCGGGCCAATGGCGAAGATCCCCGTTATCTCGAATGGGCCAAGGAATGTACTGGGGTCTTCATGACCGGTGGGGATCAATTACGCCTGTGTGGCCTATTGGCCGATACCCCCCTCATGCAATTAATTTTGCAACGGGTTCATAATGGAGAAATTGCGATCGCAGGCACCAGTGCCGGAGCCGCTGTGATGGGTCATCATATGATTGCCGGCGGTGGTAGTGGGGAATCCCCTAACCGCAGTTTAGTGGACATGGCCATAGGATTTGGCATTGTTCCCGAAATTTTAGTAGATCAACATTTCTATAACCGTAACCGCCTAGCTCGTCTATTTAGTGCCATCTCCTACCACCCCGAATTATTAGCCCTCGGGATTGATGAAGATACCTGCGCTATTTTTGAACGGGATGGCTGGATTAATATCATGGCAAAGGAGCCGTTACTATCCTGGATATGCGGGCCCTCTCCAATGACATCAGTGACACCATTGACACCACTGCCCCCATAAGTTTACACAACATGAAAATCCATGTTTTGACCCATGGAGATCGTTATCACCTCACCAAACATCAAGCGGTGGCCACCAGTGCGCCCTAACTGTGGCCCCAAATGTCCATAGTGAACAGTTATGCCCCAATGCCATAGGGCAAACTCACTTGGATTACCCCATACCCCCTTCTTGACTTTCTCGATCCCTACTCTATGAAAATCCTCAAAACATCAACCCTTAGGGGCCCCAATTACTGGAGCATTCGCAGACCGAAACTAATTTTAATCCGTTTAGACTTAGAAGATCTAGCGGAAAAATTCTCCAATGAAATTCCAGGATTTTATGAAGGTTTATCCCAGACTCTCCCTAGTTTAGTGGAACATTACTGTTCGAGGGATCACCGAGGAGGCTTTTTTGAACGGGTCAAAGAAGGAACTTTAATGGGACATATCATTGAACATGTGGCCCTAGAACTCCAGGAACTCGCCGGGATGCCCGTGGGTTTTGGTCGTACCCGTTCTACGTCTGAGTTTGGCGTTTATAATGTTGTTTTCGAATACATCGATGAACAAGCGGGGCGTTATGCCGGTCGAGCGGCGATCCGTTTGTGCCAATCCATTATTGAAACTGGTTCCTACCCAGAAGAAGAATTAGCCCAGGACATTGCAGATTTAGCAGATCTCAAAGCTAATGGAGCCCTAGGCCCTAGCACCGAAACCATCATTAAGGAAGCTGAAGCCCGTAATATTCCTTGGTCTTTGCTGAGTGCCAGAGCGATGGTTCAGTTGGGATATGGGGTCAATCAACGACGGATTCAAGCCACCTTAACCCAAAACTCCGGTATCCTAGGGGTTGAGCTAGCCTGCGATAAGGAAGGCACGAAAACCATTCTGCGCAATGCGGGGGTTCCTGTTCCTAGGGGGACGGTCATTCAATATCTAGAGGATTTGGAGAGTGGCATTACTGAGGTGGGTGGCTTTCCCATTGTCATTAAACCCCTAGATGGTAACCATGGCCGGGGGATCACCATCGATATTAATAGTTGGGTAGAAGCAGAGGAAGCCTATGATTTGGCCAGTGCAGCATCTAAAACTAAATCGGTAATTATAGAACGTTACTATAGCGGCAATGATCACCGCATCTTAGTGGTTAATGGCAAGTTAGTGGCAGTGGCGGAAAGGATTCCAGCCCATGTCATTGGGGATGGCCGCTCTACTATTGAAGAATTGATTGAAGATACGAACAACCACCCCGATCGCGGTGATGGCCATGACAATGTACTAACCAAAATTATCATTGATCGCACCGCCAGCGTAGTACTCCAACGGCAGGGATTTAGCCTGGGTACCATTTTAGAAAAAGGGGAAATGGCTTACCTCCGGGCCACGGCAAATTTAAGCACCGGCGGCATTGCCATAGATCGTACCGATGAAATTCACCCCGAAAATATATGGATTGCAGAACGGGTATCGAAGCTGATTGGTTTAGATATTGCCGGGATCGATGTGGTTACCAAGGATATTTCTAAACCCCTTAAAGAGGTGGATGGGGTAATTGTGGAAGTAAACGCCGCCCCTGGTTTTAGGATGCACGCCGCCCCTAGTCGTGGTTTACCTCGTAATGTGGGGGCACCGGTCTTGGATATGCTCTATGCCAATACCCCCAGTCCCCGTATTCCCATCATCGCCATTACTGGCACTAACGGTAAAACCACCACCACCCGCTTAACGGCCCATATCTATCGCCAAACAGGTCAGGTAGTAGGATATACCACCACCGATGGGATCTATCTTGGAGAATATTTGGTGGAAAAAGGGGATAATACCGGCCCATTGAGTGCAGGGGTGATTTTACAAGATCCCACCGTAGAAGTAGCGGTGTTGGAATGTGCGAGAGGGGGCATTCTGCGATCGGGCTTAGCTTTTGATTCCTGTGACGTAGGGATTGTCTTGAATGTAGCCGCCGATCACTTGGGTTTAGGGGATATTGACACGATCGAGCAGATGGCCAAAGTTAAAGCGGTGGTGGCTGAAACCGTAGCTCCCAAAGGCCATGCCGTGCTTAACGCAGATGATCCTCTGGTGGCAGCGATGGCGGCTAATGTGCGGGGCCGGGTGGCTTACTTCTCCATGGATCCCAATAACGAATTAATTCGCGAACATCTGCGCCGGGATGGGTTAGTGGCTATCTATGAAAATGAGTATTTATCCATCATTGAAGGGGAATGGAATCTGAAAATTGAAAAAGCAGAAAATATTCCCATCACCATGGCAGGAAAAGCTCCTTTTATGATCGCCAATGCCCTTGCTGCTAGTTTGGCAGCCTTTGCCCAGGGGGTAGATATTGAATTAATTCGCCAAGGGGTAAGAACCTTTAAGCCTTCGGTGGCCCAAACCCCAGGCCGGATGAATTTGTTTAAATTCGATGGCTATAATGCCCTAGTGGATTATGCCCATAACCCTGCTGGCTACCGAGCGGTGGGGGATTTTGTAAAAAATTGGGATGGGGCAAAAATCGGTGTAGTTGGTGGCCCTGGCGATCGCCGCAACGAAGATCTCATTGAATTAGGGCAATTGGCGGCAAGTACTTTTGATTACATCATTGTGAAAGAAGACGATGATAAGCGCGGCCGGGAACACGGCGAAGTAGCGGATCTTATCGTTCAAGGGATCAATGAAGTTAACTCCAATGTTCCTATGGAAGTGATGCTAGATGAAGTTAAAGCCATTAACCATGGTTTAGACGAAGCTAAAAGTCGGGGCAATAATGCTTTAATGGTGGTTTTCCCTGAAAGTGTTACCAAAGCGATCGAGTTAATTGAAGCTAGTGGTACACCCCAAGAGTAACTACAAACGGCAAAACCAGAGTAACAAAACCAGAGTAAAAAGGCTGTTCTTCGCAGCCTTTAATATTCTTTGATTAATATGGATTGATAGGTAGTCCGATACAAGTCCGGATCAGTAAGGTTGAACCGATTGAGCAGCAATTATCCCAGTGCTAAATATCCTTACAGCTTTAGCACGACCGATTAATATTCTTTGATATTAGAGTCCCAAGTAAGTAATGTTATAGTCTTTTTGAATAATTACGGGAAATAAATAGACCTAGAATTAGCCTATAGTAAGGAACAAAAATCTCCATAATAAATCAAATTAACTATATTCTCTTAAAAGGAGACAACAGGCATCAAAACCTTGTATAACAACAACTGTAGTATTTGATTTGTGTTGAGAATGAAGATGGAATATTGTCCTCACAATTATTTGACTAAGGAAAAATAAGCCTTTCCAAGGATTTTGCCATTGATGCGGAAGTCATTATGTAGAAAAAGCCGTTGTATTGTTCTGAGAATTCAATCGCTGAAACCGTTGTTATATAAACGATAGAAGTAGCTTGTCCCCCTCTAAGCTATATTCTACATTGCAGATTTGGTAGGAGATTGCTATGAACTAATTAAATCGGTAATTATTTACATAACCACCGATTTAATTGCCTTAGATCAGACAATGTACGATCTTATTTCACTTCTGCGATAAATCGAATGAAGCCATAGGAATTAGTGGGAGTACCGGAACCACTAGCATTAGGTAGAGTTTCAAGGATTTCTACGACTACCGCTCCTTCGGTGTTAACCCCCGGACCACAGGAGAGAGGTAACGGATCACTTTGTTCTGCAAAATAACCGCGATCGGGGCCGTTGATGTTGTACACCGGCGGGGCAGGAACGAAAGTTCCAAGATTAGTAGCACTATCTTGATTGGTATTGGTCGCATATTCCGTTGGTGCAATAGGTAAGGTCGTACTATCTAAACCGAGGGCAATACCCACATCTCCAGGGAAAGCGTTTGGAGCTTGGGGAGTTAGACCATTATAGGCATCCCGAACAAAGGTAAGATCACTGGGGATGAGGTCACAAAGTTCAGCATTAACGACTTGATTATCTTTAGACAGGAAGTAAATCGTATATTCAATTTGATCCCCTGGTTTGACTTCTCCACCATTAACCGCACCTCTCAAATAAGTACCATTCGGCGTTGGCCATAATGGGTCTAAATCATCGCTCGTACCATCCCCATCGCGATCGTAGAATGGCGCGGCGGTAAAGCCATTGATCGGATCCCCATTAAGGGTGGTGCTACCTCCATTAATAGCCGTAATCCTTTTTGCTAATAGTAAATCAGGATTTGCTGTGGCTAAAAGTTGATTATCCTGATCGTCTTCCCCAGGAACATTGTTATTAGGAGTAGAATCCGGGTCAAATTGATCGCTATTGGTTACCTGGGCAATGTTATCAATGTTTCCGCTGACCGTAACGGTAGCGGTAATATTTAATGTTGCGTTATTCCCATTCGCGATCGTGCCAATCGTCCAAACCCCAGTTCCAGAATTATAGGCTCCAGCACTATCATCACTGACGTAGGTTAGACCCGCTGGCAATTGGTCCGTTACCGCTACATTGGTCGCATCATTAGGGCCACTATTCGTCACCACCACGGTGTACACAATATTTTGACCTAGGGCGGGACTGGCATTATCTACAGTCTTGGTAAGGGATAAATCAGCTTGTTGACCTGTAATGATTACATTATCTTGGTCATCCTCCGTTGCTACATCGTTATTAGGGGTAGAATCTGGGTCAAACTGGTCGCTTGCCGTTACTTCCGCACTATTATCGATCGCTCCTGCCGCATTTACCGTT
>JAAUPO010000101.1 GCA_012033095.1 Synechococcaceae cyanobacterium RL_1_2
AAAAACTAAGTAATTTTACCGATATTTTTTAACTTACCCGACTTAATCTATTCCCCATGCTCTAACCCAGGAGCTAAGTCAAAATTAGCCGTCACATTCTGCACATCATCTAACCCTTCTAGGGCATCCATCAATTTAATTAGGGCTTGGGCTTGGTCGCGATCGGTAATTTCAATATAGTTATTGGGAATCCATCGCACCTCGGCGGCAATCTCCCCTAAATCTAAATCGGTTAAAATCTGGTTTGCTGACTCTAGCTGCTCCACCGCTGTAATAATTTCGGCCATGTGATCTTCAAATTCGTAACGCTCGGCATCGGCCTCTAAAGCAGCTTCGAGGATAGATTCCTCCCCGGACGCTCCCACGATCGTAATCACCCCTTTTTGATCGAACATCCAACCGACACAACCTGTTTCCCCTAGATTACCTCCATTTTTACTAAAGGCCACCCTTAGGTCTGCTGCGGTGCGGTTTCGGTTATCGGTGAGGGCTTCCACCATGACCGCTACCCCGCCTACCCCATAGCCTTCATAGCGAATTTCTTCTAGTTGGGCTTCGTCGTTATCCCATTTGCCCGCCCCCTTCGCGATCGCCCGGTCAATATTGTCATTGGGAATGCCCGCTGCTTTAGCTTTCTCGATCGCCGTGCGCAATTGAAAATTACCCGCCGGATCCGGAATGCCACTCCTCGCCGCCACAATAATTGCCCTGGATAGTTGGGTGAAATTTTTACCTTTTTTGGCATCCATTCGCTCTTTTTTGCGTTTGATGTTAGCCCATTTAGAGTGTCCTGCCATAATCCTTAAAATCCTTGTAAATCAATAGTTTTAGCATTGCCCATAAAAAGTTTTCTTAAAGTTTTCTTGAGAAAAACCCAGCCAAAAACCAATATTTTCAGTATTTATTTACTAATATCAAGCCGTTGCGAAGGTATTTTACCACTCGACTTTAGGAATCTGAAGACCCTGGAGCCAAGGCCCGGTACATTTTTACCTCCGCCTTGAGTTTTTTTTAGCTCTTCTTCCCTTTCTAATAACAATTCATTTTGAATATTTAACTCAAATTCTAGCTGATTAATTTGATACTTTTAAAAAATCAATCTCTGATTCTTGATAGATATTTTGATGTTGATATCGCTGAGCATTGGCAATTAACTCTTTATTATGAATAGTTGTTTGGTATATTTTGTCATGTTGTTGCAAGCTATGCCCCATAAAATCAGAAATATCAATGGGATTTGTGCCATATTTACGGCATCTTTGACCATAAGCATGGCGTAATAAATAAGGACGAAACTCGATTTTTGCGTTAGTTTTACACCTAGAAATAAAATTAATAATAAATAAATCTTGATTATTAAGGTCTTTTATCTGCGGTAAAATAGGAATACTAGTTAAATTAAATTCTTGGATCCAATCAAAAGGGCAAGGAAAAGGATTAATTCTAATACCTGTTTTTGTGTTTTCTCCAACTACAATAATTTTTTAAATCATTATTATTGTCAACAAAAGGAGGAATAATAGTTCCATCATTTAATTTTATTTCCTGAGTTAAATTTATAATATGGAGAGTTTCATGATCCCTTAATCCATAGGTTGCCATCATGCCAAACATCCAGCGATAGACTTCCCAATAACCCTCTCCTTTACCAGTTTTGATAGGAGAACTAAAGCGGTGGTAGGCTTCTACGATCGCGTCATCACTGGGGGCAGTATCCCTAGTTAAATGATTAGCGTTACTTTTTTTCCGAGGACGATAGGGATCAAACTTAAAATCATATTCACAAAAAGCACATAAAGCTTTTAAGCGGGTAATTACCGTAGAGTAGCTATAGGCCATATCCCGATAACGATAAATTAACCCCTCGATCGCCCGATCATTTAAGGGCTGCTCTAGGGGTAACCAACGATAAAAATTCCAATAATGTTTACGCCAGTTCTTAGTGGCCCGTTGTTGTTCTAGGGGGGTTGCCTGGGGAGCAGTGGCTAAAAAGTGGCGTTCAAATTCCCCTAGCCATGCGCCAATGGATTTATCCTGGGGGCTCACCAGCTTTTTACTACGCCCTAACAATTGGGGGTAATCTTCCCAGCGAAATAAATCCCGTTGGAGCGATCGCTAATCTGTAGGCACAGCATTTCTAGGGTAATTAAATTATCTAGGGTCGCCTTAAGTTGGGTTGAGCGTTTTTGTTGACCAAATTTACCCGTTTCAGGATGGCCATAGTTGAATTGCACATAGAAAGTTTGGACATACTTCCCTTTAGCTTTGGGTAGCAACGCTTTACACTTCAATTTGCGATCGTGTTGTTGCTGCTTTAGATCCTCAAACTTTTTGAAAAACTCTTCATCCATAAAACATTACTCCAAATTTCAGGGATTAGTTAACAGTGAGCGGTTAGGGTTTGTGATACCAAAGTGCCCTATTTAGACTCCAGATAAATTGCCTCAAAAACCTTATGCTTCAAAATTTTTACAAGGTTTTTTCAATTTTATTAGGGCCCACGATGGGTGAAGTTGGTATTAGGTTAGCCTCATCGGGTGGGAGCGATCGCAAGTTTAGTTAAACCCAAGCTCCAGACTATTTTACAGGGAATGCTCAGGAGTATCCCTTCCCTAGGGATAGCTGCCGGCAACATTAGGGAGCATCTCACTTTTGCAGAAACACTCATCTTAGGAGTTGAAACCCCTATTTTGTCGTTAGCAAAGTAGGCAATTTACATAATTGAGATGCTCCCCAACATTATCCCTAGGAATCAACTTTTACTGATTTCCATAACCCATAGCATCAGGGTTTTTAATCAGGACTTACGCAAAAATTTCGATTCTGCCTGAAAACCACGATGTTTGGGGACAATCGTTCAAACAAGTTCCCCAAATGTGGGGCATTTAGGGGGCTTGTGGGTAAGTCCTAAGTTATTGTTTTGTGGGTGGTTCAGACTTGAGACCCAACTAGCCCCATAATCCCACCGCCTAAAATTAACCAACCGGAACTTACCTTAAACTTCATCAGCAGGATACCGGCAACCACTGCAATCATAATGGTGATGGGGTCAGCGATCGAGGCTTGAGCTAACTGTACTGTCACTGCCGCCATTAAGCCCAGGGATGCCACGTTTACCCCATCCAATAGACCACTAACCCATTGTGAGTTACGAATGCGGGGAATGATCGGGTTAGAGAGGGCCACAAACAAAAATGAAGGTAAAAATATCCCTATCGTTGCCCACAGTGACCCCGAAACGCCCCCCAACAGATAGCCCACAAAGGTGGCCGTGGTAAAAACTGGGCCAGGGGTAATTTGACCGATCGCGACGGCATCCATTAACTGCTGATCCGTCAGCCATCCCAAATGTTCCACAAAATCAGCGTGGAGAAAAGCCAGTAACACATATCCACTGCCATAGAGTACCGCCCCAATTTTCACAAAAGAAACAAACAACAAAGGCAAACTAAATGGTACTGGCTCGATCGCCCCTAATAACCATGGCTCCTCGATCGCTAAGGGCCAGAGCCATAGGCCCATGGATGGGGGCTTTAATTTGTTTAGATTTAGCACCACCATCACCACCCCACCACTCATGAGTAGTAAGGCGATTTCATTAACTCCCCAAAAATACAATCCCACCACCGCCAGGCCCACCAAGCTAAACCAGGATTTTTTTAAAGCTTTTTGGCCCAGTTTCCATAGGGCTTGGACGATCACCGCGATCACCACGGGCTTAACTCCAGACAACAACCATCCGGCTTGGGGAGTTGAGCCAAATTCAGTGTAGGCCCAAGCTAAAATCATCACACTGATCACCGCAGGAATGATAAAACAACTACCCCCAACGATTAAACCCCACCAACCCCCCCGCACAAAAGCAAGATGAATAGCCATTTCGGTAGAGTTCGGCCCTGGGATCAGATTGGTGGCTCCTAGGATATCTAAAAACTGTTGCTCGTCTAACCACTTACGTCGCTTCACCACTTCATCGTGCATCATGGCAATATGGGCTGCGGGCCCCCCAAAAGCGGTTATGCCTAGGCGCAAAAATAATTTAGCTATCTCCGGTAATTGAGGCGGCAGGTTTATGGGCTGAGGCATAGGTACATCAATGAATCTTAAATAGATATTTTGATGATATTAAAAACTAACCCTGAGGGATCTTGATTGCTTGATTAGGTATTGTGAGCTGAGCCCGTAAGTTATTACGTTAAGTTATTAATTGATACCTATAGTCTTTTGGAATAATTAGAGCTGACTTATAAAGCCCCCCTGCCTCCCATTTTGGGGGAGAACTTCTTGAAAACTCCCCAACTACTAGGACAAAAGTTGCACCAAAAAACTGTAAATAGGTCTGAGAGATTTACCCGGTAAGGATTGCAGTCGATTTTGCTAAAATGCTTGTGGGGCAATGGTTTAAGGTTTTTGTCCTGTAGTTAGGAAAACTCCTTAAAAGTCTCCCCACTTTGGGGAATTTAGGGGGCAACATACAAATTTAGCTAACTTATAAAGCCCCCCTGCCTGCCATTTTGGGGGAGAAATTCTTGAAAACTCCTTAGAGGATGTTTAAAAAGCCCCCCTTGCCCTCCATTCTGGGGGAAATTACCTAGATTTTAACCAATGAAGTCCCCCATATTGGGAGATTTAGGGGGCGATTTCACAACATTTGATACTTTTCAAACACGTTCTTAAAAGTCTCCCCACTCTGGGGATAAAAGTCTCCCCACTCTGGTGAATTTAGGGAGCAAAATGCACATTCAATCGACTTTATAAACAGCCTCTTATGGGCAATAAATAGAGCTGAAATCAGCCGATGGCAAGGAGCGAAAATCCCATACTAAATTCACTAAATTCAATGGACTATAAATCCTTAGGGTTTTCTATGATGTGATAGCCATAAACTCAGGAAAATAGACGTTAACTGTTGGTTTGAGGGGATCAGCGTCCGTGTCAGTTCGGGAAACCGTACTATAGGGGCCGTTGCGGTGGGTCTGCTAAATTGGCTACATTAGCACTCGTGAAGAGAGAGTGCTAAAAAAATACTAGCACTCCAAGTAAACCCAACCTAGGAGGATCATACATACCTATGGCCGCTATTTCTATTAACGTTTCTACCGTAACTCCCCTCGCCGATCGCGTATTTGTTAAAATTGCCCCTTCCGAGGAAAAACCGCTGGTGGTATTCTTCTTCCCGATAATGCTAAAGAAAAACCCCAAGTTGGTGAAGTAGTAGCTGCTGGCCCTGGCAAACGTAACGATGACGGTAGCCGCTCTGCCCTAGATGTCAAAGTTGGCGATAAAGTTCTTTACTCCAAATATGCTGGTACTGACATCAAACTAGCTGGCGAAGAATACGTTTTACTTTCTGAAAAAGACATCCTAGCGACTGTTTCCTAATTAATTTTCCTAATTAATTTCGTAGGTAATTAATCCCCCGCTATTGTCCCTTCGTTCACCGTTATTCAAGGAAATAAAATAATTACTATGGCTAAATCTATTATTTATAACGACGAAGCTCGTCGCGCCTTAGAAAAAGGCATCGATATCCTCGCTGAATCCGTTGCGATCACCTTAGGCCCCAAAGGTCGTAACGTGGTACTAGAGAAAAAATTTTGGTGCTCCCCAAATCGTCAACGACGGGATCACCATCGCTAAGGAAATTGAATTAGAAGATCACATTGAAAACACTGGTGTATCTTTGATCCGTCAAGCCGCTGCTAAAACTAACGATGTCGCTGGAGATGGTACTACCACTGCTACCGTTCTTGCCCACGCGATCGTTAAAGAAGGTTTACGCAACGTTGCGGCTGGTGCTAACCCCATCGCCATCAAACGCGGTATTGAAAAGCGATCGAGCATTTAGTTGGTAAAATCGCTGAGCATGCTAAACCCATCGAAGACTCCAAAGCCGTTGCCCAAGTAGGTACTATCTCTGCTGGTAACGACACAGAAGTGGGTGAAATGATCGCTTCTGCCATGGATAAAGTGGGTAAAGAAGGCGTAATTTCCCTTGAAGAAGGTAAATCCATGACCACTGAGTTAGAGATTACCGAAGGGATGCGCTTTGATAAGGGTTATATTTCCCCTTACTTTGCCACTGATACTGAAAGAATGGAAGCAGTGCTTGATGAGCCTTACATTCTTGTTACTGACAAAAAAATTACCCTCGTACAGGATCTCGTTCCTGTGCTGGAGCAAGTAGCTCGCGAAGGTAAGCCCCTCATCATTATCGCTGAAGATATTGAGAAAGAAGCCCTAGCTACCCTTGTGGTTAACCGTTTACGGGGTGTACTTAATGTGGCTGCGGTTAAAGCTCCTGGCTTTGGCGATCGCCGTAAACAAATGCTAGAGGACATCGCGATCCTCACTGGCGGTAAACTTATCACCGAAGATGCTGGTCTTAAACTAGAAAGCACCACCATCGATATGCTCGGTAAAGCCCGCCGCATGACCATTACCAAAGATAGCACCACCATTGTGGCTGAAGGTAATGAAGTAGCTGTTAAAGCCCGTTGTGAGCAAATCCGTCGTCAAATGGAAGAAAGTGATTCCTCCTACGACAAGGAAAAACTCCAAGAACGTCTGGCTAAACTTTCCGGTGGTGTAGCGGTCATCAAAGTCGGTGCTGCAACTGAAACGGAAATGAAAGACCGTAAACTTCGCCTTGAAGATGCCATCAACGCTACCCGGGCAGCGGTAGAAGAAGGAATCGTTCCTGGTGGTGGTACTACCCTTGCTCACCTTTCCCCCTATCTTGAAACTTGGGCTGGGGCTAATCTTTCCGATGAAGAGCTAACCGGTGCGATGATCGTTAACCGTGCCCTCACTGCTCCCCTGAAAAGAATTGCGGAAAATGCTGGTCAAAACGGTGCGGTTGTAGCTGAGCGTGTTAAGGAACAATCCTTTGAGTTTGGTTATAACGCGGCGGATAACACCTTCGTTAATATGATTGAAGCTGGGATCGTTGACCCTGCTAAAGTTACCCGCTCTGCTTTACAAAACGCGGCTTCTATCGCGGCGATGGTTCTTACCACTGAGTGCATCATCGTTGACAAGCCTGAAAAAGAAGGTGCTGGTGCTGGTGCTGGCGGTAACGCTGATTTTGATTACTAAACTCTAAAACCTGCTTTAAGTTGGTATTAGGTTTTAACCCTGATTAATTAATCCTTAACCGCCGATCGCGGATATCACCATCGGCGGTTTTTTATTGGCTCTGGGTTATTGCTCTTAGGACTTACGCACAAGCCCCCTAAATCCCCTCAAATCCCCCAAACTTGGAGGACTTGCTTGAACGATTGTCCCCAAACATCCTGGTTTCCAGGACAGAATCGAACTTTTTGCGTAAGTCCTGGCTCTGATACCAAAAGCATTTTGTTTCGTATGGGAAAATAATCTTTATTTCAATTATTGCTGATATTAAGAGCTGATTGATCCAGCCCTACCCCCAATGCTGGGGGAGAAATTCATTGATTCAGCCCCCTATCCCCAATGGCTGGGGGAGAAATTTTTGGAAAATCATTAAAAGTCCCTCCAATTTGGGGGATTTAGGGGGCAAAAT
>JAAUPO010000102.1 GCA_012033095.1 Synechococcaceae cyanobacterium RL_1_2
CGGTGCAACGCAATCTACACCTCCTCCTTCGTAACGAACTTTTTGATCGGTTTGGGGCCGTAAACTGGGGTATAAACTTTGATGGATTTTTTGGGCTTTGAGAGCGGGGGAAGCTACGGCTAATTCTTGGAAACTTAACCTGGGGACATAGGCCATTTGGTAATAGACCACGGGCAATAGGAAGTCCGCCAATAACTGGGTATCTTCGAGATCAAATAAGAGATATTCGGCTAGGGTTTTTAAATCCTGCGATCGCCAATGGTGTTGAATTTTTTCATTGGATAGCTCCAATCGTTTATTTTCCCTTAAACCCAAAACTAACACCGAGGACTTGAGATTATAACTTTGTAACTTAGCTGCCTGTTTATCCCAGATACAAATTTGATGGAACGTATCAACTAAATCTGTCCCGGGCCAATGGATCGGGGTAAAGGTAAGGGCTTTGCCGTGGAAACTACTGGCTGAGATGGTTTTTTCTTGCTTGCTAGACCTAAAACTATGGCTAATCCTGTGATGCTTCCAGCGGGCGATCAGGAATGGGAAATCAAAGTTAAAGCCATTGTGGGTAATCAAGATATCTGGTTGATGGCTCTGTAAATAAACCCAAAATTCATTCAATAATTGGGCTTCATCATCGTTGGTGAAAATAAAACTTTGCCCTAGATGATCCAATATTCCCACCATGATTACGCGATCGCTATTGGGATCTAACCCCGTGGTTTCAATATCCAGATAGAGTTTGGTCTTGTCTTCATAGGGAGTGAGTTTCGTGGTTGGTTTCCATTGAGGTAACTCAATCTCCGGTATATAATCCAAACTTAACCGCTCCAAATCCACCTCCACCTTGCCCTCCGCGATCGTTAAAGCATTCCTAGGATTAAAACGATCATCAGTAATGGTCGTCAATGTAGTCAGTTTTTCCTGGATCGGTTTATCTATAACGATTTCAGGGGTGACTACGCGATCGTCACTTTTAGTCAGCTTAGTCAATTTTTCCTTAGAAGTAGCTGAACCCCCTGATCCCATACTGACTACGGGTTGACTACCATTGACGATGGATTGACTACCGTTAGTCAATGGTTCTGAGGCTTGTATATCAGGCATTACAGGGTAATTACTGACTAATTGACTACCATCATCAACAATCCTAATTTGATATTTAGGATTAGTTGAGGCCTCCCCATTGGATTCAGCTAATCCTAGGGCCACCACTTCGGTCATAAACTTCCGACAAGCGGCCATTTTGGGTTTATCCTTCGTTGACCACCAGCCCCGCACATGGTTCGCGGTAATCCAACCTGTTCCCCGAAACCGGCTAACAAATTTATGGATCAGGGCTGATTCCTTATTATCCGTAATCCCCATATGGGCATAAAGAACCCTACTCTGTCCTAATAACCACTCTGTAAACGCGATCGCTTGGGTAACGGTCTGTTCCCCAATCTCGGAACAAGGGTTTTGGCCATGGAAAGCACTATGGGTTAAATGCACAATTAGGGCAATACGGGCCGCTCTTTCCTTTGTTTTTGGGTATAAAGTTCTAATGGCTGGGGATGGTTCATCGATGGTTAATTGTTCTATCTTGTCGTGCCATTGCTTCCATACCTTCTTTGCCTCAGGAGTAAATTGATATTCCTGGGGTTCAATGGCCTTTAAATTTTCATATATTTGCCTTAATACATCCGTTAAAACGTAACCTTTACCATTCGTAGTGAATGGCGTTTTCGTTAAAGGTACATTCACAAAGGAAAACCTAGGCCATAAACCATCTTGGGAATATTCATCTTTCTCAAAGATAGTTTGGATTACAGAAGGTTGTATTCCTCCTAAGATGCTAATGGCACTATGGGGAACGGATACCCGGCCAGTACTTTTACGATTAATTTTGAACGGGCCCCCATCATATAAACTTAACCATTTGGTGCGATCGCCCCTTTTCCACCTCGATACATATCCATGGACTCGAAAAAGTAGCGTAATTCATCACTGACATAAACTAAACCACAATCAGGATGGTGTTTGATGACCTCCCCCAGGGCCTCCATGGTGAAATCAGACAGATAAAACTCCCTTGGGGGGATTGGTTTTTCTGGTTTCTCTCCCCGTTCATTTTTCTTTTGATTTTCCCAATGGGCCAATTGCTGCTTGTATTCGGTTTCTTGTTCAGCAAACCGTTGATCAATTACTTCCTGTAGTTGATTTAATGGAGCCATTAAGGCCTTGATAATCGGACTTTTTTTTTGTCCCGGATTCGCCCACTAAACCAATCCAGACCACAGCAACAGCCTTATGATTGGTAAATTTATTAATGATTAACCTGGTTTTGGAGTGAATTAAAGAAGCCAAGATGGGCAATAATGCGCAAATATAAACCTCCACTGGTAAATTCATCTGGTGAGCTAACTCCCCTAGGGGTTCATAAATCCCATCTACAAGTAACTGGGGTTTGTTGGCTTGTTCGAGGTTAATTAATTCTCCAAGTTGTTGCTCTACATTTTCTGCATCTTCATCGTGGGCTGATGGGCTGATGTGAGTAGAACTATCCCTTGCCTTACCTTGCCATCCATTCTGTTTGGCTAGGTCACCAAGACTGGCAACGGTAACAGGATTACTTTTGTCGTCTTTAATATGCTCCCAAACTTCATCAAATCCTTTATCTGTATGCTTTTCGCTGGTCATTGACCAAATCAAAGCGATCTCTTTTTCTACTTCGGCATGATGGAGGGCAAATAAAATGTTTCTCCAGGTTGTCCAATCTAAATCGTGATTAACACACCAAGGCAAATAATCTAATGCCCATTCGCGATCGGTCCAATCTTTCCTCGGCTTTTGCATCAAATGACTAAAGGTAAGCATTGCCCGAATTATCCACATCGGGGCAGATTGAATGGTTATTTCCTTCGGTGAACAACCTGAAATAAAGCCATAACCTTCGGTTTGAGGGTGTGCTCCTAAAAATACGGATTGTAAATTATTCCACCTCAATTCAATTTGTTCATTCCCTACCTCAGTAAGCCATTTAGTCGTTTTGGTAAATTTCCAAAATACTTGAGGGATTAGGTACAGTATTTGGTAATGGCCTTGTTTTCCGCTGCTGAACTTAATGCTTGGGGATAAGGCTTGATCCGTCGGTAACCCTAACTTTTTTGTAAGGTAAGAGTCACAACTTTCGCCATCATGATCCACCGCCACAATTCCACCGGATATTTGTCCTGTGAGCAGACCGATCGCTTTACACCTCCCCGTCTGTATTTCTTGAATTAAGCAATCTCGATCAATTGGAACTTTCCAAGTAGGAGTAATTGGATCTGGTTTCCATCGGGTAGGAATTTTTGGTCTGGGTGATAGGGTTTCTTCTCTTTGGTAACACAGCATAATTGCCAATGATCAGGAATGCTCCCGGCCTTGAAATCCGAGAGTAATTTTATCTTGCTCATTTTCCACCTCCCTTAACGGCTTGGACGGGGGAGGGTTTACGGCCAGATTTTTTAGGTTTATTGCTGGGGAGAGAGGTTAAATAATTCTCAATTGCTTTTTGGTGGGAATTGGGATCGTGTTGATTAACTAACCAATCCATTACCAAATCATGATTGTAAACAATCTTACGACTACCAACTCTAACCCAATGAATATTTTCAATCCACTGACCGGAAAGCCTTAACCGTTTTAAGGTGGAAGCGGATAGACCGATCTTCTGAATGATTTCTTGTTTATTAGAAAACATTTTTTAATTTTTTTTCTTGATGGGTAATAGCTCACCGCAGCTATTGTTTGACGAAAGCCCAACAAGACGAAGACGACTTGAAATCCATACAGGGCGATCGTCCCAATTTTCACTGGGCGAAGAAAAACTGTATTAAGAAATCAAGTCGTCTAAATTACGTAAGATGCCTTAGAAAAAAACCTGAGACGATCAAGATAAAAGACGCTTGCACTTCGATGAGAGATAAACTCTACTGTTTCCAGCGGTGAAGTACAACACAGACTTACACTCTACGAACAAGATAAATCTAAAACTGAATATTAATCATAAATTAATCGTAATGTATGACTATATTCTGGAATTCCTCACCTAAATAAACGGATGGGAAGATGTTGTTCCAATTGATTTAGATAAATCATTAAAAACTTTTTCTAGTAAGCTTTTAGCATAGACATTATAACGTATGAAAAATCAAGTTGGGTCTAGATAGCCAAAATTTATCTAATCCAATATTTGAAAGAATCCAACCAGGGCCTTGTCTGTAGATAAAGCCATTAATCAATGGGTTTTAAACTAATCATCTTTAAAAAATCAGCGTAATGTTTTTGGATCATGTAGACGCTGGTATCACACCATTGAGCAATGATATATTCGGGAATTCCTTTAAGAATTTGAACAGTAATAAAGGTGTCCCGGCATTGGTATGGCGTAGTTTTTACTTTAATCGGGTCTACGATCCTCTTCCATGCGTTATGAGAGAAATTATTGTAGTTAATCGGTTTACCTTTTGGTGATGGAAACACCAGGGAATCCTGTTCACATTCATCCGACTTTAACTTACTCAATAATTTTTTCAACCTTTCAGAGCAAGGAAACAGGCGTTGTTTGTTGTTTTTTGAATTTTCAACTCTTATGGGCCTTCCTACCCCGGCCATTGTAATTGCTTCCGCAAATTTAACTGTATGGCAATCCTTGGCGACATTGATCCAACGTAATCCGATCGCTTCAGATGGTCTACATCCGGTCAAGAATAAAAATTCAACAAAAGGTGCGTAATGATAATAGGAATAACCGGTAAAACCTTTACCATTCCAATTCCCTCTATGGTTCTGAAACTTTTCAATGATTAGGTCTCTTTCCTCCTCTGTGAAGGCATTTGGCTGGGGATTTTTTTGATAGTTTGGTTTTGGCATTTCGGTTGCCATACCTTCAAAGGGGTTAGAGCTAACGATTTTATGTTTGAGTCCCCAACGACAAGCCGCATTTAGCTGGATCAAAAGTCGTCTGGTTTGATCCGCCGTTGTAATTTTTTGTAATTCAGTTTTTACTTCTAAGGCTGCTGTGATGGGTAACGGTGCAATTTTGGTTAAAATACGGGCTAGGTTTTGGCGATCGCCTAAAGTTGTTATCTTCCACGAGCTTTGTTTATATTCAATATATTGTTTCAAAATATCTTGAACAGTAGGAAGTTGTTTGGTGGTAGTATTCGCGTCATTTTGATCAATGTTGGCTTTTATTTGGGGTTTATATTTATTCAAACTATGGTCAAAATTACCTGAAACAATATCGAGATATATTTCCTCAGCTTTTCTCTTAGCCGCAATTTGGTTCGTTGGAGTGTCTGGTAAGCCCATACTGAGATAATGGCGTTTTTCTGCATGGCGAAATCTAAGCTGTAACCGTCCGTTGGAAGCGATGATTTTAACCGTCCCTTTAGGGGCTTTGCCTGAAGGCGTTTGTGAATACATGCGGTGTGCAAATGGATATTGCTCTTACACCCAAATTACACCCAAATTTTGTCTAATGGGACTCAAAATGACCCAACAAAGTGGTGAAAACTAGAAAGGATGAACTAAAAAAATATGTGTTTTTTTGATATGCGAAAATCCTCCTAATCTTTGTAGATAGGGGGATTCGACTGCTTAAGCGGATGATCGGACTCGAACCGACGACATTCAGCTTGGGAAGCTGACGTTCTACCACTGAACTACACCCGCATGGTGAATTGTGATCATATCCTATGGCCTGCACTTCAAGCAAAAATTAACGGGCCGCAAAACTAGGCATAATGACAAGCTCGTGAGCCACCACGGGCAAATTTTAGTTTAAATTATTTAAAATGATTGGCCCCATCTTTCATCATATCTAATGGATTGAATCCTTCGCCTTCGTCAACTGTGCCCGAACTTGGTCCAAAATAGTTTGATGGGCAGACCATGAAGATCCTTACTAGAGGTGGCTTTCAATGTACTCAATTGCCACCAGCTATTTAGGATTGCTATAGTTCCCTCCGCTTGCTCCGTAACCCCCATCCACCATCACATGGGCCGCAATTAGAACGTGTTGGAAAAGTATCAAATGTTGTGGAGTCGCCCCCTAAATCCCCCAATTTAGGGGACTTCATTGGTTAAAATCTAGCTGGTTTCCCTCAGAATGGGGGGCAAGGGGGCTTTTCAAACATTCTCTTAGAGCGTCAAGGATTATTTGATCCCGGTCGAAGAAAGTGTTTGCAAAGCCTTATTTTATGAAGGTTGATGAGTATTGAGCCGTAGCGATCGCGATAATTGACTAATTATGACAGTTCGGAGATGAAATAACCCTAACTTTAAAAATGTCCTTGGTTCCTTGATTTGAATAGAGGACAAACACTATGTTCCTGGATAGAGTTGCCTGCTAACCTTTGGTGGTGGAACGTCGATATTTAGGATTCATATATTCATTTAAAAAAGGTAATCCTAAAATCGCAGGTACAAGGTAACGGGTGGTGCACAGCAAACCGAGGGCCACAGCGGTTACTTGGGGCAAATAGGGTTGGTACAACACAATAATAGCCGCATCCCTAGTTCCTACCCCACCAAAAGTTAAGGGCATTAATCCTGCTAGGATCGCAAGGGGGGATAGGGCTAAATTAGCGAGGAAAGGAATAGAGGTTTTGAGGGTGAGAATATAAAGCCAAATTTGCAACAGATGTAAAAACCACAGAAAAATAGAATTACTTGCGACTAAAAATAATTTTTTGCCATCTTGCCAAAAGTATTGGTGCATCAATTGCCAAGACTCTTTGAGTGTCGTTATTTTCTCTGCAATTTTAGCTGGGCTGAATTGAATGATCCGATTAAAAAAGAAGTTAGCAAAGCCCGTGGAGCAAAGGGTCAGGGTGAACAGCCCAATACTGGCTGCAATCACTAAAGTAACTAATCCTAACCACCATGGTTTATCGACTTGGGGATAAAAGCCTAACCCAAATACACACCAACCCAACAGAGCTAAAAAATCGCAGCATTTTTCAAAAATCACTAATGAAAGGGCCAAATTACCGCTCAGGTGCCCCCGATCCTTCATGAAATAGGCTTTGACTACTTCCCCCATTTTTGATGGCAAGACCATATTGAGAACATTGGCTACGATCGTGAGTTTATTGGCTTCCCAAAATCCGAGGGTGGAATCTGTGGGCATGAGGTGTTGTAAACGCCATGCAGTAAATATATTCAGCGGAATCACCATGGCGGTACTAATAATTAACCATTTCAGATCACACTGGTAAAAAATTTTGATCAGGGCTTCAAAGTCTAGCTTCCAGTAAATTAAAACTAGGATTAAGACACTAACAACAATAGAGATTATTTTTTTCATCAGTAGGGACAACAAGCGATCGCGTTCAGCCTAGATTCTTTCATAGAATCTTCCCGATCGCGTGCTCCAATTCAATTAAATTCTCAGTTTTGCTGAAATTAGGCTGAAATTAGGATGTAGAGGCTGTTTACAAAGTAAATTGAATTTGCATTTTTCCCCTAAATTTTGCAAATTTGGGGGACTGTTAATGATTTTTCAAAA
>JAAUPO010000103.1 GCA_012033095.1 Synechococcaceae cyanobacterium RL_1_2
GTCCTAATGTTCTAAGTCTCATTAATTATGGTCTTTGTCCCAAGAATTGTTGAGGGTTGAGGTTTTGTCATCTATGGCGATGCATCTATGATCAAGAATCTTGAATTTGAAGGCTTTTAGCCCCTGCCCTAGAAAATGTAACAAACTGTAACGTATAATTAATAATCAAAAGTAAACATCAATCTATTAAAAGTTGGAAAAAAGAGCTATGCGCGTAGCGATCGCTGGAGCTGGTTTAGCAGGTCTTAGTTGTGCAAAATATTTAGCAGATCGGGGCTTTACCCCCATTTTGTTAGAACGACGGGACGTGTTGGGGGGCAAAATTGCCGCTTGGAAAGACGAAGACGGCGATTGGTATGAAACAGGCTTACATATTTTCTTCGGAGCCTATCCCAACATGCTCCAACTATTTAAGGAATTGGGTATTGAGGATCGCTTGCAATGGAAGGAACACACCATGATCTTCAATCAACCGGAAAAGCCAGGTACCTATTCCCGGTTTGATTTTCCCGATCTACCTGCTCCTTTTAATGGGGTGGCGGCCATTTTACGGAATAACGACCTGTTAACTTGGCCAGAAAAAATATCCTTTGGGTTAGGCCTATTGCCCGCCATGATCAAGGGGCAAGATTATGTGGAAGATATGGATAAATACACCTGGTCGGAGTGGATGGCGAAGCAAAATATCCCCCCCAGAGTGGAAAAAGAAGTATTTATCGCCATGTCTAAGGCGTTGAATTTTATCGATCCCGATGAAATTTCCGCCACTATTCTTTTAACGGCCCTCAATCGCTTTTTGCAGGAAAAAGAAGGTTCTAAAATGGCTTTCTTAGATGGTGCTCCCCCAGAAAGATTATGTGAGCCCTTGGTGGAATATATCACCGCTAAAGGGGGAGAAGTGAGATTAAATGCTCCCCTCAAAGAAATTGTATTAAATGAAGATGGCACCGTTAAACACTTTCTCTTGCGGGGTTTAGATGGGGCGGAGGATGAAATTTTAACCGCTGACCTATACGTGAGTGCCATGCCAGTAGATCCTCTCAAAGTAATGTTGCCCAAACCTTGGAAGGAATTGGAGCAGTTTAAACAGCTTGAGGGATTAGAAGGGGTGCCGGTTATTAACCTCCATCTGTGGTTCGATCGCAAACTAACGGATATTGATCACCTGCTCTTTTCGCGATCGCCTCTGTTGAGTGTGTACGCTGATATGAGTAACACCTGTCGGGAATACGCTGACCCGGATAAATCCATGTTAGAGATTGTGTTTGCTCCGGCTAAGGATTGGATCAGTAAACCTGATGAGGACATCATTGCCGCCACCATGGCAGAACTAGAAAAACTATTCCCCATGCACTTTGGTGGGGATAATCCCGCCCAATTACGGAAATACCATGTGGTAAAAACGCCGCGATCGGTCTATAAAGCAACCCCCGGCCGCCAAGCTTGCCGTCCGGATCAACGTACCCCCATTCAAAACTTCTACCTTTCTGGGGATTTCACCATGCAAAAATACCTCGGTAGTATGGAAGGGGCTGTGTTATCAGGCAAACAAACTGCCCAGGCGATCGGGGAGGATTTTCAACCCAAGACCCAAACCGAAGCCACCCTGGCTACTAATCCGGCGTAACCGTCACGGTAGGATCTATCCCTAGAGGGGTTAAAGTTCCTTTAAGAGATAGATATAAGGCACAGTTGGGGATGAATTTAGGCTTGTCCTTACCCCCCATCCCTAACCCAGGTTTAGCAACTAGCTAATTTCCATAAGTTTTTTTAAACTTATTCATAATTACTGTATTGTATTGAAGAGATAGGTACAAACTTAAATATTTGTTAAGTTTTATTAATTTTCCTATCGCTCGTTGTAAATCCATCATTGACTGAGTACAGGTAGCGAATGCTGCAAATGCCTCACCCAGCCCAATCTTTAAAGCCTCGCCCTCTTGCTAATTTAGAAGAGGCCTACGAGCTTTGTCGTCAGATTACCCAGGAATACGCGAAAACCTTTTATCTGGCTACCCTCTTAATGCCCAAGGAAAAAAGAGAAGCAATTTGGGCAATCTATGCCTGGTGTCGTCGCACGGATGAATTGGTGGATGGTTTAGATGCAAAATCTACCACCCCAGATACCCTCAAAAGTTGGGAACAACAACTCCATTCTGTGTTTGATGGGGGTGCCCCTACGATAGTCCTGACTTAGCACTAGTGGATACGCTACAGAAGTTTCCCTGCGACATTCAGCCCTTCAAGGATATGATCGCTGGGCAGTACATGGATTTACAGAGAAATAGATATAACACCTTTGAAGAGTTAAAGCTCTATTGCTATCGGGTCGCGGGTACGGTGGGTTTGATGTCCAATGCGGTTTTAGGTATTAAGGATAATACCCTCACTGCCCCTTGGAATCCTAAGCAAAAATATGTCCCCACGGAAGAAGCGATCGCGTTAGGAATCGGAATGCAACTAACCAATATTTTGCGGGATGTGGGAGAGGATGCAGAGCGGGGTAGGATTTATCTGCCCTTAGAGGATCTTCATCGGTTTGGTTACACGGAAAAAGATTTATTTAATAAGGTTGTAGACGATCGCTGGCGGGCGTTTATGAAGTTCCAAATTCAGCGGGCTAGGGATTATTACCAAAAGGCAGAGGAAGGGATTAAATACCTAATTCCCGACTCCCGCTTACCTGTATGGTCTGCGTTGATTTTGTACCAACGAATTTTAAAAGTGATTGAAAACAATGATTATGATGTTTTCAATAATCGAGCTTACGTACCTAAAACCAATAAAATCGCCGCGTTACCAGTGGCATGGTTAAGGGCCCAAGCTCTCTAATGGCATTAATTTGCTAGAAGATCCACCACGGTTGATCTACTAATCTACAATTATGGCAAAAGTAATCTATTTACAATGTCCTACGGGGATTGCTGGGGATATGTGCCTAGGGGCGTTGGTGGATTTGGGGGTTCCTCTGGACTATTTGAGGGATCAGTTAAACGGCCTTGGCTTAGGGGATGAATTTACGTTGCGATCGCAGGAGGTGCGGCGACAAACCCAACGGGGTCTTAAAGTACATGTGGATATCCATGGCCATCATCACCATGACCATGAACACCACCATCCCCACCGCCACTTACCGGAGATTGAGCAATTAATTCAAGATAGTGTCCTACCCCAACGGGTCAAGGATTGGAGTGGTGCTATTTTTACCCGTCTTGCGATCGCGGAGGGGGCTGTCCACGGGGAACCACCGGAAAAGGTTCATTTCCATGAAGTGGGGGCCACCGATGCGTTGGTGGATATTATTGGCACTTGTGTCGGTTTAGATTATTTAGACGTAGAACAAGTCTATTGTTCGGCACTCCCTACGGGGGGTGGTACGGTGAAAGCGGCCCACGGTAGGATGGCCGTACCAGTACCTGCGGTGTTGAAACTATGGGAAGGGCGACAGGTTCCTGTTTATGATAATGGTATTGCCAAAGAGTTGGTAACTCCCACAGGGGCGGCGATCGTCTGTACCCTGGCCCATCACTTTGGCCCGATGCCGTCCTTCTACATCGAAAAAACTGGCTGGGGAGCTGGTTCCCTGGATTTAGAATTACCGAATCTATTGCGGATGGTGATGGGGGAAAAAATTAGTGCCCAACCCCAAACCGAAACGATCGTCGTATTGGAAACCCAGATTGATGATCTTTCTCCCCAAGCGATCGCTTACACCTACGACTTGCTATTTGAAGCGGGGGCCATGGATGTCTTTACCCAACCCGTAACTATGAAGAAGTCGCGATTAGGGGTGTTATTAACGGTTATTTGCCATGAGTCCCAGCGATCGCAGTGTGAGCAAATCATCTTTCGAGAAACTTCAACCCTGGGTATTCGTTCCCGTACCGAAGAACGAACGTTGCTGAAACGGGAAATAATACAAATCCATACCCCCTACGGCGCGATCGATCTCAAGCTGGGTTACCTACGGGATCAAGTGGTCAATGTTCAACCAGAATTTGAGCAATGTGCCGCGATCGCCCGACAGTTTGACCTACCATGGCAAACCATCCACCAGGCAGCTCTCCAAGCATTTACCTTAAACCATCAAAGCTAGTATTGCTTGGCGAGCATTTACAATCTATTGTTCATTTCTTGGGTAAGGATTAAGGGTCAATACTTTCATCCTATTTACTGCCAGTGGTAATACCAAGTCCCCTAAGTAAAGTAAGGAAATATTTAAATTTTAAATATTTAAAATCATTGCTATTATACCAAATTGGCTTAAATAGGCATCCTATGAATTTGTAAAAAGACCATGTAGCAAAGATTTCACCATTTTATCGTCTGTCCTATTTTATGAAATTGCTATTAGAAACAGTTAAAATCAAAATTATAGTCTTTTTGAATAATTACGGGAAGCAAATAAAGCTAAAAGCATTCCACATCAAGACAAAACCATCCCATACTAAACTAAATTGACTATATTTTTCCCTATTCAATCAAACGGATTTGGTATAAACGTTCACAGGTTAAGGTTTTATCGTTTATGGGCTATTTTGATTACGGTGATAACGACTATAGTCCCTAGGGCTACGGTTCAATCCTAGCTACAGTCTCAAGTCGAGGTGAAAACAATCCTGTTGTACTTCGATCGCGGTTAACTGGCCCATCGAAACCTGGCTAAGCTGGGCTTTCATCCCACTAGACGCTTTAAAAAACAGAAAATTTTCATAGCCTTGGTTTTGTCCTTGGGCGATCGCTTCATTTAACTTTTCTGGGTTAATCAATTGAAAGGGTAAATTGAGATGATGGCCTAAAATTAATAATCTCACCATCAATCTCGGATCATCATCCACTAGTAGCATCGGGTTAGGAATTTGTTTGATCGCGGTGAATACTGCCGGTAAAGTATAATCCTCTGCTCGATTCCACCAAGTAGGGGTTTGAACTGAAACCACCGTTGACCAGACCTCAGTTTGGATAATCACCATAGCGATCGCGATGGCCATAAATTTTTGCCACGGAACTGTTGATTGACTCCATTGACCAATACCATAGGCCAAGCTCAGATAAATAATAAGGACAGTGGGCAGATGGTAACGAATAATGCTGGTGGCGTAACCTTCAATCAAAAAATCCTTGGCCATAAACACGCAAAACGGTAAGGCCAGGGAAACCAAAAATAGGGCCGGGGTTAACGGTGAAGATTTAAGGGTGTACGCGATCGCGACAATAATCCCGATGGTGATAATAGCCATGGTTGACCAGTGACCCCAGGCCAGGGGGGGCAAATTCCCGAATAATTCTGGGTTAAAATCGATCGCGCTCAGTACCACAGTTTTATAAGGGTGAACAAAGTCATAGATCGTGGTGGTGAGGCTGAGCCATAGTTTTTCTAGTACTAACCCCATCGGAAAAGGATTCCAGGTATAGTTAGCTCCCAGGATAATGCTTAATCCCTGACCTTGGGTTTGTTGCACCCACAGCACGTAAATTAACCAGGGCACAAACCCCCCAATGGCCGCCCCGATCGCGATTAATTGCTGGCGACGGATTCTCCGCTCCGGGGTAATTAAGTGATAAAAATTTAAGGCTTGAATAAAAACGCACTGACTAGCTAGGGTCAAATAGTATAGGGTATGGCAATACAGCCCTAGGGTAGAAAGGCCAGCGTAGGCAAACCAACCTCCCTTCCTAGGATGTTTAATTAAGCTGAGTAATAACCAGCTAGAACCCACATTCAGTAAGCATAACAGTGGATAGGGGCGAGCCTCTTGGGCGTACAGGGTAAAAATGGGGCTTGCCGTAAATAGTAAAGTTGCGACATAACTAACGGCTCGGGAACGCCATAATTCTTGGCTTAAGCCATACACCATCGGAATAAGCGCGATCGACAACACCACCGATAACCACCGTAGGGTAAGGTCTGACCCTGGAAAAGTTTTTACCGTGAGCCAAGCTAGAGCAAAGTAGAGTGGGGGATGGACATCATCCAGAATTAAACCATTCACGAGCTCTTGAAATCCCGTTGACTGTTGTAACCATTGATAATGGGCCAATTCCCCTAGGTGATGGATTCTAGGCCCTAGGCTTTGGTAGATCTCTAATTTTGTCGCCCCGGATAACCTGAGTAAGGTATAAACTTCATCATTCCAGTAAGGTTTGAGGTCAAGATGAAATAAACGGATCGACGCGATCGCGATAATCACTAACCCCCCCATGACATCTACCCCGGAAAATTTAAATTCAAACTTAAACTTAAACTTAAATTTAAACTTAAACCAACTAGGATTAATCAACATTTTCATGGGGGACAAACGATCGTGATGGGGGGGGCTGGGGCCAAGCCAGATTTACGTTAAATGGAAATAATTAAATAACCATCTTGGAATTTAGCACCTTTAACGGCTTTCCCTCGAAGATTGCCCGGCAACATAATATTACGGCGATGGTTGGCAATCTCGATCGTGATTTCTGGGCCGTATTGGGTTAATTTAACTTGGCTCTTATCAAAATTTGCTAAAAATACCTTGATTTGCCCAGCGTTCCCATCAATGGTCAAGGGTACTGGATAGGATTGTTGTTGTTGCTTAAAGTCGGGTAGGGGATGGCCAAGATTTTCCCAATTAGAGGAGCTAGGCAGGGAAACCACCTTCAACGGTTCAAATTGTTGCGGGAGGCCATCTAGCTGGGAACTTTGGTTCAGGATCACCCCTCCCACGGTTAAACCGACCTGTTGAGCGGCTCCCCACAGGTAATCCGCCGTGGCGATCGCCGCTGGATCATGGGTGGTAACAAGATAGGCCCGCATACGTTGGGGGTCAGTTAATATTTTTTGACCCTGTTCTAAAATTTCATTGGCCTCACGGGTAGAAGGATTATTGTCCCAATTATTACTATTCCAACCAACGTTAAAAATAGCACTGGTAACCGGTTGAATGAAGGGGGATAGGGCCTGTACGATCTCAGAAGCCTTGAATACTTCTAAAAAACGACGACTATACCACCGCATATTTTCCGGGGAGCCTAGCATTCTGAGGGTCTGTTCATGGCCGGTACCGTCATAGACAATCACATCATAGTCTCCGGTTTGATCAAATTCCCGTAGGCTATACAGGGCCATGGCTTCATCCATCCCTGCTATTAAGCCCAATTCCTGACCATAGACATTTTTTAGGGTCGGCGATCGCAGATACTTCGCCTCCAGGGACTTAATTTGTTCCCAACCTTGTTCTAATAAAGCAGGGGTAATGACCGTCGCTACAGCTAAATTAGCTTCAATGGTTTGGGCCGTGATTTGGGGGGTAATTTTTTTCCCTAGTAATAGACCAAACCCAGGACTCACATCTTGCTCCAACAACAGTGTCCGATAACCTTGGGCCGCCATTTTTTTTGCTGCGGCAATAGCCACGGTGGTACGACCAGTACCTCCTTTACCCAGGAACGTAATAATTAATGCC